>DASQCE010000683.1:0-6721 GCA_035634855.1 Mycobacterium sp. | reverse complement strand
GATGATCACCGCGTCGGCGCCGTCGCCGCCGCCACCGCCGACCGCCTCGGGCAAGCCCGCGCCAAGCAGACCAGCCTCACCGGCCTTGCGGTGAAGCTCACGCGGCAGGTCGCAGATGCGCTCCCACTCGTCGACGTTCGGCAGGACCTCGCGTTCGGCGAAGGCGCGCACGGTCTTTCGTAGCTGCTCGCGTTCGGGTGTGTGCCAGATGTTCATTCTGTCCTCTGCTCTTCGCGCGAGACGCTCATCGTCGGAAACTCCTCCGGGATGTCCCTGCACAACTCGACAGGGATGTCGATGGTCCGGCTGCGCAACCACTCGCCCAGCCCCTTGGCCTGTGGGTCGAACCGCGCCTGATACGCGACGCCCTGACCGAGGATGCCGTCGATGACGAAGTTGACGGCCCAAAGGTTCGGCAACAGATGGCGAGTGACGGGCAAATCGGCTGTCTCGGGAAGCAATTCGCGTAGCTTCTGGACAGTCAGAGTGTGCGCGAGCCACCGCCAGTGGTCCTCGGTGCGGACCCACAGCCCGACGTTCGCGCTGCCGCCCTTGTCGCCGCTGCGTGCACCCGCGATCAGGCCGAGAGGCAGCCGCCGCGTTTCCCCGAACGGCAGCGGCTCGGGAAGCGCGAAGGGTGGAACGGGCGCCAGTTCCAGCGTCTGGGTCGCCGGAGCGATGTCCATACGCGTGCCATCGGCATGCACGGCGACGTGTGGCACTTCGGTGGCGTCGACATAGCCCGGCGTGAATACGCCGTACACTTGACCGTCTCCGGGCGGCGCGATGCTCGTGAATCCGGGATAGCTCGCCAGCGCGAGTTCCACTGCCGCTGAGGAGAATTGGCGCCCCACATTCGCAGGCTCGGGATCACGAACCACACAGCGCAGCAGAGCGCTTGCGGCTTCCTCGGTATCGGCGTCGGCGTGGTCGGTGCGGGCCAGCGTCCACACCATCTCGGCCGGCTTCACCGTCAGGCTCGTCTCCAATTGCCTGCGCACCAATTCGGCCTTGGCCTCGATATCCAGGCCGGTCAGCACCAATGCCATCTCGTTGCGGAAGCCGCCGATGCTGTTCAGCGACACCTTCAGCGTCGGCGGCGGCGGCTCACCCCTGACGCCGCTGATCCGCGCGCGGTCGAGCCCGTCGTCGGACAACTCGATGGTGTCGAGCCTCAGCGTCACATCGGGATTCGCATAGCGCGCACCGCCGATCTCGTAGAGCAGCTGGGCGGTGACCGTGCCGACTGTGACCGCGCCGCCGGTGCCCGGATGCTTGGTGATCACCGACGACCCGTCGGCGTGGATCTCGGCGAGCTGGAAACCGGGATGCGTCAGGTCGGGGAGTTCGGTGAAGAAGGCGTAGTTCCCGCCGGTGGCCTGCGCACCGCACTCGATGACGTGGCCTGCGGCCACCGCACCCGCCAGCGCGTCGTAGTCGGCGCGGCCCCAGCCGAAGTGGGCCGCGGCCGGGCCGACGACCACCGACGCGTCGGTGACGCGTCCTGTCACGACCACGTCGGCGCCGTTGCTCAGGCAGTCGGCGATGCCCCACGCCCCGAGGTAGGCGTTGGCCGCCAGCATCGCGCCGAACCCCAACTCCTCGGACCGGGCCGCGAGGTCGTCACCCTCGACGTGGGCGACGTTGACCGACAGGCCGAGCCGGTCGGCCAGCGCCCGCACCGCGGTCGCCAGCCCAGCGGGGTTCAGCCCTCCCGCGTTGGCGACGATCCGCACACCGCGATCCAGGGCGGTGCCCAGGCAGTCCTCGAGCTGGGTCAAGAACGTCTTGGCGTAGCCGCGGTCGGGCGATTTGGCGCGGTCGCGGGCGAGGATCAGCATCGTCAGCTCGGCCAGATAGTCGCCGGTCAGATAGTCCAGGTCGCCGCCGGTGAGCATCTCGCGCATCGCCGCCAGTCGGTCGCCGTAGAAGCCCGAGCAGTTGCCGATGCGGACCGGACCCAGAGATGAAGCCACGCAGTCTCCCTTTCGCCGCCGCACCAACCAACCGGTAGGTTAGTCGTTACCTCCGGTCCTGCGTCAAGGCGCTCCCTACTCTGTGATTTCGGCGCGCTTACCGACGCTGAGCGCACGTAAGCGCGCCGAAATCACTGTTTTGGAGGCTACGCAGCTCACCGGCTATCCTGAAGGGCAATTGCCGACGCCTGACCACGCTCGGCGCGCATTCAGTACCCGTAAGGAGAGCTCGATCATGGCTGTGCCCAAGCGCAGAATGTCGCGCGCGAACACCCGTAGCCGGCGCGCGCAGTGGAAGGCCAAGCGTCCCGAACTCGTGAACGTGACCGTCGCCGGACAGCAGCACAAGGTGCCGCGGCGCCTGCTCAAGGCCGCCCGACTCGGCCTTATTGATCTCGACCGGCGCTAAGGCGGGCCGCGCGCACAGCGGCGCGCCTCTCAGGTCAGTCTCAGGTGATGGATAGACACTGTGGCTGTGCGCATACTTGTCGTTGACGACGATCGCGCGGTGCGCGAATCTCTGCGCCGGTCGCTCTCATTCAACGGATATTCGGTCGAGCTGGCGCAGGACGGCCGTGAAGCGCTGGATCTGATCGCCAACGACCGGCCCGACGCCCTGGTGCTCGACGTGATGATGCCGAGGCTCGACGGGCTGGAGGTGTGCCGTCAGCTTCGCAGCACCGGCGACGACCTGCCCATTCTCGTGCTGACCGCCCGCGATTCGGTGTCCGAGCGGGTCGCCGGGCTGGATGCCGGCGCCGACGACTACCTGCCCAAGCCGTTCGCTCTCGAGGAATTGCTGGCGCGGATGCGGGCATTGCTGCGTCGGACCGGGCCCGACGACGGCGCCGAGTCGCCTGCGCTGACGTTCTCCGATCTGTCCCTTGACCCGGTGACCCGCGAAGTCACCCGCGGCCACCGGCAGATCAGCCTGACCCGCACCGAGTTCGCCCTGCTGGAGATGCTGATCGCCAATCCGCGGCGGGTGCTCACCCGCAGCCGCATCCTCGAGGAGGTCTGGGGGTTCGACTTCCCGACGTCCGGCAATGCCCTCGAGGTGTACGTGGGATACCTACGCCGTAAGACCGAAGCAGAAGGAGAGCCGCGACTGATCCACACCGTGCGCGGGGTGGGTTATGTGTTGCGTGAGACACCGCCCTGATGTCAGCCCAGAAGTTCGGGTTCGTGCCGCGGAAGAAGTCGCGGCCGCAGCTTGCCACTGCCAGTTCCCTGTCGCTGCGTTGGCGCGTGATGCTGCTCGCCATGTCGATGGTGGCCATGGTCGTTGTGCTGATGGCCGTCGCGGTGTACGCGGTGGTGTCGCGGGCGCTCTACGACGACATCGACAACCAGCTGCACAGCCGGGCCCGGCTGCTGATCGAGAGCGGCTCACTGGCCGCCGATCCCGGCAAGGCCATTGAGGGCACCGCCTACTCCGACGTCAACGCGATGCTGGTCAATCCTGGCCGGTCCATCTACACCGCCAACCAGGAAGGCCAGACGCTGCCGCTGGGCGAGCCGGAAAAGGATGTAGTGCAGGGCGAGTTGCTGATGTCGCTGCGCACCGCCAACCACCAGCGGGTGCTGGCGCTGCACCTGACCAACGGCAGCTCGCTGCTGATCTCCAAGAGCCTGGCGCCTACGGGCCTGGTGCTCAAACGGTTGGGAACGGTGTTGCTGATCGTCGGTGGCCTCGGCGTCGTGGTGGCCGCGATGGCCGGCGGTGCGGTGGCCCGGGCGGGGCTACGGCCGGTGGCCCGGCTCACCGAAGCGGCCGAACGGGTGGCCCGCACCGACGACCTGAGACCCATTCCGGTGTTCGGCAGCGACGAACTCGCCCGTCTCACTGAGGCTTTCAACATGATGCTGCGTGCCTTGGCCGAATCGCGCGAACGCCAGGCCCGGCTGGTTACCGACGCAGGCCACGAATTGCGCACCCCGTTGACCTCGCTGCGCACCAACGTCGAGCTGCTGATGGCGTCGATGGCGCCCGGTGCGCCGCGGCTGCCCGAGGAAGAGATGGCAGGGCTGCGTGCGGACGTGATCGCGCAGATCGAGGAATTGTCCACGCTGGTGGGCGATCTGGTGGATTTGACCCGTGACGAGGCGGGCGGCGTCATCCATGAACCGGTCGACATGTCCGATGTGGTCGAGCGCTCGCTCGAGCGGGTTCGTAGGCGCCGCAACGACATTGAGTTCGACGTCTCCGTCACCGGGTGGCAGGTTTACGGTGACGGCGGTGGACTGGCGCGTGCGGTGCTCAACCTGCTCGACAACGCTGCGAAGTGGAGCCCGCCCGGCGGGCGGGTCGGTATCCGGCTGACGCAGATCGACGCGCTACATGCCGAACTGGTGGTGTCCGACTTCGGGCCGGGTATTCCGCCGCTGGATCGCCGGTTGGTGTTCGAGCGGTTCTACCGTTCGACGTCAGCGCGCGCGATGCCCGGTTCGGGGCTGGGCCTGGCGATCGTCAAACAGATTGTGGTCAAACACGGCGGCACGCTGCGGGTCGAGGACACCGTCCCAGGCGGGCAACCACCCGGAACGTCGATCCACGTGGTGCTGCCCGGTCGGCCGCTTCCGGCGACACACACCTCCGACATGGACGAGCCGGTTGTCAGCGCCGACAATGCTTGATGGGGGCGCGCTCATAGGGGAGGAAAGTCTGGGGATGTCCCGAACGTTCTCTAAGTGGATTCTCAGCCCACATGGGCACCCTGAGCTTGCATCCGTCGTTGTTCCAGATGTCGGCACCTACTCCAGGAAGAGCACGCCAGCGACATGACGAACCACCCGAGGTACTCGCCGCCACCACCGCAGCCGGGTCACCGGCCCGACGGTCATCAGCAGCACGCGGCGCCCGGATACCCCGGTGCGCACCCGCCGTACCAGCAGCACACGACGCAGCAGCCGTACGACTGGCGCTACGCGACGCAGCAGCAGTTCCGCGCGCCGTACGATCCGTACCGCGGCGCGCCGCAGTCCCCCGCAAGCGGGAGGGGCCCCAGCTTGCGAGGGGAGTACCCCCAGTCAGGCATGCCGATCCCGCCTGCGCCCCGAAAGCGTTCCCGCGCAGGTGCTTTGACCGCTGGCGCCGTCGCAGTGGCGATCGTCTCGGCAGGTATCGGGGGCGGAGTCGCGATACTCGTTCAGCCCGATCGGCCCTCGGCCAGCTCTAGCGTCACCGGTTTGGCGCCAAGCGTGCCCGCCGCCAGCCTGCCCGCAGGAACGGTCGAGCAGGTCGCGGCCAAGGTGGTGCCCAGTGTGGTCAAGTTGGAGGTCGACGTCGGGAAACAGTCCGAAGAGGGCTCCGGCGTCATCCTGTCCTCCGACGGTCTGATCCTGACGAACAACCACGTGGTGTCCGCCGCCAAGGACGGACCTGGCGCGGCGGGCGGCGCCCAGACGAAGGTGACCTTCGCCGACGGTCGCACAATGGGTTTCACCGTCGTCGGCACCGACCCCAGTAGCGACATCGCGGTGGTCCGCGCACAGGATGCGTCGGGCTTGACCCCCATCACGCTCGGCTCGTCGGGCAACCTGCGGGTGGGCCAGGACGTGGTGGCCGTCGGCTCACCGCTGGGGCTGGAAGGCACCGTGACCACCGGCATCATCAGCGCGCTGAACCGGCCGGTGGCCGCCGGCGGCGATGCGCAAAACCAGAACACGGTGCTCGACGCCATACAGACCGACGCGGCGATCAACCCCGGTAACTCGGGTGGTGCGCTGGTCAACATGAACGGCGAACTGGTGGGGGTGAACTCGGCCATCGCGACACTGGGTGGTGACGCCGGGCCGCAGGCCCAGAGCGGCTCGATCGGGCTGGGCTTCGCGATTCCCGTCGACCAGGCCAAGCGGATCGCCGACGAGCTCATCCAGAATGGCACCGCGACGCACGCCTCGCTCGGCGTCCAGGTCGGCAACGACTCCGCCGCCGACGGCGCCAAGATCGTCGAGGTCACCAGCGGCGGCGCCGCGGCGGCCGCGGGACTGCCCAGCGGCGTTGTAGTGACCAAGGTGGACGACCGGGTGATCGGCAGCGCCGATGCGCTGGTGGCCGCGGTGCGCTCCAAGGCGCCAGGGGACAAGGTGACGCTCACGTACCTGGACCCGTCCGGTAAGCCGCAGACCGTGCAGGTCACCCTCGGTAAGGCACAGCAGTGAGCGTCACTGTGGGTTCCGGGGGGACGCCCACGCTGAGAGTGGCCGCGCCTCTGTCCCTTCCCAGATATACGGTTGCACTCATGGAACAGCCAGGGGAGTTGGTGGGCCGGGCGCTCGTCGTCGTGGTCGACGACCGCACCGCTCATGGCGAAGAGGACCACAGCGGTCCGTTGGTGACAGAACTGCTCGGCGAGGCGGGGTTCGTGGTGGACGGCGTGGTCGTGGTCTCCGCCGACGAGGTGGAGATCCGCAATGCACTTAACACGGCGGTGATCGGGGGCGTGGACCTGGTGGTGTCGGTGGGCGGCACGGGCGTCACGCCGCGCGACGTCACTCCCGAATCGACCCGCGACATCCTCGATCGTGAACTGCTCGGCATCTCCGAAGCGCTACGCGCGTCGGGGCTTTCGGCCGGAATCGTCGACGCGGGCGTGTCCCGAGGGCTTGCGGGGATTTCCGGCAGCACCCTGGTAGTTAATCTCGCCGGCTCACGGGCTGCGGTCCGCGACGGCATGGCGACCCTGAACCCGCTGGCAGTTAAGATCATCGGCCAGCTATCCAGCTTGGAGATCTAACCAGAT
>DASQCE010000682.1:0-2261 GCA_035634855.1 Mycobacterium sp. | reverse complement strand
ATGATGAAGCTGTTTCTCGACCTCGACGGCGTGCTGGCCGATTTCGACCGCGGCGTGCATGCCGTGACCGGACACCGTCCGGAGGAACTGCCGTTGAAGACGATGTGGGCGGCGCTGGCGGGCGCGCCGCAGTTCTTCGAGACGTTGCAGTTCAAGCTGGAGTTGGACAGTAGATTTACTTGCCCTCGCTTCAATGTCAGTAACTCCAAGCATTTACCCGCAATTTGTCTGATATATTTTCTACAATGCGGTGCCACGTGGCGGCCTATGATCGGCCACCAACACACGAAATCCGCCGGATAAGCTTGCGAATCTGCCGTTGTTCGTGGCATCAATGCGGTGTCATAGTCGGTCGCCACATGTTCTTCCGCATCAAACCGTCCGGAGAACGCCGCTACCTGCAGATCGTGGAGAACACCCGCGACGGCGCCGCCACGCGCCAACGCGTCGTCGCCACCCTCGGACGCGTCGAGGACCTCGAAGCCGCCGGCAAGCTCGATGCCCTATTGCGCTCCGGCGCACGGCTCTGCGAGACCGCGCTGCTGATCTCCAGCCAGCAGGCCGGAACCCTCGAGGCCTCCGCCACCGCACGCATCGGTGCGCCGATGATCTTCGGCCGGCTGTGGGAGCAGACCGGGTGCGCCGCGGTGATCGAACACCTCGCCGCCGGCCGCGGCTTCGGCTTCTCGCTCGAACGCGCGGTGTTCGCCAGTGTGCTGCACCGGCTGATGGCATCCGGCTCGGACCGCGCCTGCGAGGCGTGGTTGGACGCCTATCATGTCCCGGGTGCCGACGCGCTCGCGTTGCATCACCTCTATCGCGCCATGGCCTGGCTGGGGGAGGCGCTGACCGATCAGAGCGGCGCCACACGGGCACCGCGGCGGACCAAGGATCTGATCGAGGAAGCCCTGTTCGAACGCCGGCGCACTCTGTTCTCCGACCTCTCGGTCGTGCTGTTCGACACCACCTCCCTGATGTTCAGCGGCAGCGGTGGCGAAAGCCTCGGTCAGCTCGGCGTCTCCAAGGACCATCGGCCTGACCTGCATCAGGTGGTGGTCGGCGTCGTGCTCGACGAGGCCGGGCGGCCGATCTGCTCGGAGACCTGGCCGGGCAATGCCACCGACGTCAAATCACTGCTGCCGGTCATCGCCCGGTTACGCGATCGCTTCGGCATCCGCCACTTGTGCGTGGTCGCCGATCGCGGCATGATCAGTGGCGAAACGATTGCCGAACTCGAGGCCCGCGGCATCGACTACATCCTCGGTGCCCGCGAGCGCAGCACGACCGAAATACGCGAGGTCGTGCTGACCGATCGCGCGCTGATGGTGCCGCTGACCATTCCGCGCGCGCGTGGCAGCGAACTCGACATCGAGGTCAAGGAGGTGATCGCGGGCGACTGGGGGCCAGGGACGAAGCCGCGCCGCTACGTGGTTTGTTTCAACCCCGCCGAGGCACGCCGTGACGCCGCTGGGCGTGAAACCATCCTGGCCAGTCTACGCAGCAAGCTGAAAGCCGGCGACAAGGAACTCGTCGGCAATGCCGGGTATCGGCGGTTCCTCGCCACCCCGCGGGAGGGGCATTTCGAGATCGATGCGGCGCGAATCGCCGATGATGCCCGGTTCGACGGACTGCATGTGCTGCGCACCAACAGCAGCCTGAACATGCTGTCGGTGGCGCTTGCCTACCGCGAATTGTGGCGGGTTGAGGCGATCTTCAGAACGGCGAAATCCATCCTCGAGACCCGGCCGATCTTCCATCAATCCGATGCCGCGATTGCCGGACATCTGTTCTGTTCGTTTTTGGCGCTCTTGCTGCGCAAGGAACTCGATGAGCGGCTGACCGCGGCCGGGGTGGACGTCGAATGGAGCGACATCGTCCGTGATCTGGATCGCGTCGAACAGGTGACCATCGAGCAGGGAGCGAAGCGCTTCGTGCTGCGACCGCAGGCTCCCGGCTGCGCAGGCGCGGTGTTCAAAGCGGTGGGCGTAGCGTTGCCGCCGTTGATCCAGCAGATCCCGACCGGCCCGCCGCCGCCCGCCAAGGTGCTGCCCCTACCACGACGCCGGGGACGCCCGCGCTGTGGTGCCACGTCGCCCTGAATTTACTGGATTCGTGTTTTATTTCATGTGGTTGGTAAAAGTCACTGTCCAACTTGAGCCTAATTGGGCTCGGCGAACTCGCCGAAAAGCAAGTCGAAGTGCTTCAGGTGACGCTACAGACGCGGGCGACGCACTGGCGAAGCCGCGTTTACAACAACGCAT
>DASQCE010000681.1:0-2388 GCA_035634855.1 Mycobacterium sp. | reverse complement strand
GCGGGCACCGAAGTCGGCCAACGTTCGGGTGCACATCGGGGCCGACACCGCGTGTTCGAGCGTGACGACGGTGATGCCGGACAGCGGTGCCCGGGTCATTTCGCTCTCCCCCTGCCCTTCGGGCGGGCGGTACACCCACGCGTGCACGGCATCAAATAACCATGCCGCCGTCCACCGGCAGCACCTGCCCGGTGATGTATGACGCGGCGTTCGACGCCATGAACACGAACGCTCCCGCGATCTCCGATGGCTCCGCCCACCGCTTCATCGGGATGCGGTTCATCATGTTGGCTGCGACTTTCTCGTTGGTGCGGATGGTTTCGGTCATCGGTGTGGCCGCCAGCGGGGCCAGCGCGTTGACGTTGATGTTCTTGGTGGCCAGCTCACGGGCCAGCGATTTGGTGAAGCCGATGATGCCCGCCTTGGCCGCCGAGTAGTTGACCTGGCCGAGCGTTCCGGTGAGGCCGGCCGCCGAGGTCACATTGACGATGCGACCGGTTCCGTCGGTCGGGATGTAGGGCAGCGCCGCCTGGGTGACGTTGAACGCGCCCATCATGTGGATGTCGAACAACAGCCGGAACGACTCCTGCGTGGTCTTGTCGAACATCGCCGGCTTCGTCACGCCCGCGTTGTTGATCACGATATGCAGCGCGCCGTCCGCCAGTGCAGCCGCCTGGGCGGCCGCTGCGTCGGCGGAGTCGCGGTCCGAGACGTCAAGGGCGGCGGATTCCGCGCGGCCGCCGGCATCCGAAATACGTTCGGCCACAGCGGCGGCCGCATCCTTTTCGAGGTCGGTGACGAGCACAGCGGCGCCCGCGTCGGCCAGTGCCGCGGCGACCGCAGAGCCGATGCCGCCCGCGGCGCCGGTCACCAGCGCGGAGCGGCCGGTCAGGTCGAAGTATGAGTTGGCCATCAATAGCTCCTCGGCAGACCTAGGACGTGCTCGCCCAGGAAGTTCAGGATCATCTCCTGGCTGACCGGCGCGATCTTCATCAGACGCGATTCGCGGAAGTAGCGCGACACGTGGTACTCCTCGGAGTAGCCCATGCCTCCGTGCAACTGCAGTGCCCGGTCGGCCGCACCGAAACCGGCGTCGGCGCACAGGTACTTCGCGGTATTCGCTTCGCGCCCACACGGTTTGCCGTTGTCGTACAGCCAGGTCGCCTTACGCAGAACCAGTTCGGCCGCATCCAGACGCGCCAGTGAATCCGCCAGCGGGAACTGAAGGCCCTGATTCATACCGATCGGTCGGTTGAACACGACGCGCTCGTTGCCGTACTTGACGGCCTTCTCGAGCGCGACCCGACCGATGCCCAACGCCTCGGCGGCGATCAGCATTCGTTCGGGGTTCAGCCCGTCGAGGATGTACTTGAACCCCTTGCCCTCCTCGCCCACCCGATCGTCGACCGGCACGATCAGATCGTCGATGAACACCTCGTTGGAGCTGACGGCGTTGCGGCCCATTTTCCTGATCGGGCGGATGTCGACGTGGTCACGGTTCAGGTCGGTGAGGAACAGCGTCATGCCGTCGGTCTTCTTGGTGACCTCGTCGTACGGCGTGGTGCGGGTGAGCAGCAGGATCTTCTCGGACTCGAGCGCCTTGGAGATCCACACCTTTCGGCCGTTGATCCGGTACTTGTCGCCCTCGCGCTTGGCGAAGGTCGTGATACGCGATGTGTCCAGTCCGGCACCGGGTTCGGTGACACCGAAGCACACGTGTAGGTCGCCGTTGACGATCCGGGGCAGCGTAGCGGCCTTGAGTTCCTCGGAGCCGTGCTTGACCACGGGCTGCATGCCGAAGATCGACAGGTGGATGGCACTGGCGCCGTTCATCGCCGCCCCGGACCGCGAGATCTCCTCGAGCAGCAGGGTGGCCTCGGTAATGCCGAGGCCGTGGCCGCCGTATTCCTCCGGGATCGTCATGCCGAGCCAGCCGCCCTTGGCGATGGCGTCGTAGAACTCCTGGGGGAATTCGTGCGCCTGGTCCTTCTCCATCCAGTAGTGGTCGTCGAACTTGCCCGCCAACTCGGCGACGGCCTTGCGGATCAGCTCCTGATCCTCGGTCAGCTCGAAACTCATCCCGCCGGGCACGATGACTCTCCTCTAATCGATTCCGCACAAACCAGTACGCCGGTGCGTGAAACGGTCCCATCCGCACCGGCGCACTTGATGCAAAGAAACTACGTCTCAGTCCTTATTGCCGGTCAACTCTTTGGCATTCGCGGCGAAGTCGGCGAACGTGGCGCCGGTCTTCTCCTTATGCGACAGGGCTTGGATGGAGACGTCGTGGCCTTCGGCGGCTTTGCGCAGGGCGCCGACGGTGGACTGTTCACGGCTGATATGGGTGAACGGATCCCAGTGATACCAGCGCATGGCGTTTTGGAAGGT
>DASQCE010000680.1:0-19129 GCA_035634855.1 Mycobacterium sp. | reverse complement strand
CGGGTTGGTCGGTGCCAGACCGTCGTCGAGCATCCCGCCGAGTGCGGTGAGCGTGCCAGCGGCCAGATCGGCGAACGGCACCTCCAGTTCGTGCGCGAGATCGGCCACCAGCGCGCGTTCGGCCCCCGAGTCGTGCACCGTCGCAACACCGCCGCCGCGCGACCGCCGTCCCGCGGAGAACAGTTCGAGGGTGTCGGTGAACTCCGCCAGATCGCTCACATGCACCGCTCCGGTGGCGGCGCAGAAGGCCTGCCACGCCGCATGTTCGCCCGCCAGCGCCCCCGAGTGCGCAGCGACCATCGCGCGTCCGCGCGGCGACCCGCCGACGGTGAGCATGACCACCGGCACGTCCTGTTCGGCGGCGCGCACCAGAGACCGGCGCAGTCGCGGGACCGAGCGAGGCGTCTCCATCAGCAGCGCAATGATCCGCGTTTCGGGATCGTCCAGCGCATAATCGACATAGTCGGCGGCGTCCGTCACGAGCTCCTGTCCGGAGGACACCGCGAGCCGGAATCCGAAGCCACGGCGTGCCCGCAACAACGTCGAGAACGCCGAGCCGGAATGGGTGACGAGCGCAATCCCACCTTGCGGCAACGGATCTGGTTCGAGATAGCCGAGGGCCCGGACACCGAGCGCGTTGTTGACGAATCCCATGCAGCCCGCCCCACAGACCGCCATGCCGGCGTCGGTCGCGGTCGCCGTGATCTTCTCGCGCAGGCCATGCGCGGACCCGAACAGCACTGCCGACCGCGCACCGGTCGCCGCTGCGAGTTCCAACTGCTCCAACACTGCCGATTCGGGCACTCCGAGCAACACGACGTCGACGGACTGGTCAAGATCGGCGAGAGAGGGCACGCAGGGTAACCCGCCGACATGGTCGTAGCGCGGATTGACCAATTGCACACGGGCCGAGCCCCGTTGGGCCTCGAGGACCATCCGCGCGCCGAAGCTGTCGGGGCGGGCGCTCGCGCCCACCACCGCCATCGACCTGGCGCCGAGCATGGTCGCAACCGCCCGGCGTCGTGCGTCCATCAAGAGCGCCGGAACCGCTTCAGGCCTCGCTTCTTGTCGGCGAGCGCCGCGCGGGCCGCCTGCCAACCAGGGATACCGCACACACCGCCGCCGGCGTGCGTACCCGAACCGCCGTTGTACAAGCCGGCAATCGGAGTGCGATAGTCGGCGTAGCCCGGGGCGGGACGCATATGGAACAGCTGCTCCAGCGACAGCTCGCCGTGGAAGATGTTGCCGCCGATCAACCCGTAGTCGCGCTCCATCTGGTGCGGGCCGACGATGTCGCGGTGCGTGATGGAGGACTTGAAGCCGGGAGCGACCTGGTCGTAGAGGTCGATGAGCCGGTCGGCGTAGGCGTCCAGCTCCTCGGTGTGCGGCGCCTCGCTCCAATCGGCAGGCACCCACTGGGTGAACAACGACATGATATGTGTGCCATCGGGATTCAGCGTCTTATCCAACGTGGTCGGGATGACGCCGTCACTGAACGGCATCAGCGCGGGCCGACCCGCGCGGGCATCCTGGAACGCCGCCTCGATGAATTCCATCGTCGGCGCCATTTCCACCGACCCGGTGTGGTGCTCGGCCTGACCATCGCTGGGGTCAGCGGTGAAGTTGGGCAGCTCGGCCAGCGCCAGATTGATCTTCACCACGCCGCTGCGGGTCTTCCAGTGCTCGATGTCTGCGACGAAGTCGTCGGGCAGCTCGGCGCGCGGAATATGGTCGAGGAAAGCCGTTTTCGGATGCAGGGTGGTAACGACAAGCGGTGCGTTAATCTCATCGCCATTGTCGAGGACCGCGCCATGCACGCGGCCGCCGCGCACAACGAGCCGCGCGACGCGCGCGTTGGTGCGGATCTCGGCACCGAAGCCGCGGGCCGACCGGGCGATCGCTTCGGAGACCGCTCCCATACCGCCTTCGGGGTATCCCCAGCTGCCGAGCTGGCCGTCACCGACATCGCCAATCGAGTGGTGCGCCATCACATAGGCGGTGCCAGGCTCATACGGGCCTGCCCACGTTCCGATCACACCATTGACGGCGAGCGCACCTTTGATCTGGGGTGATTCGAACCAGTCGTCCAGCAGGTCGGCGATGCTCATCGTGAGCAGGCGGGTGACATCGGCGGTGGCGCGCACGGTGATCCCGCGCTGACTCCACGCCAGCTTGGCCAGGTCGAGCAGATCGCCGGGCCGGTGCGAGCCGATGTTCGGCGGCACTTGAGTGAGCAGCGGACCCATCACGTCGGCGATGCCCTCGAGCCAGGCGTTCCACTTCGGCCAGGCCTCGGCATCCTTCTTGGACCACTTGGCCAGCTGCTCGTAGGTGCGCGCGGGGTCGTCCTCGTAGATCGTCAGCGATCCACCCTCGGGAAAGGCCTGGTAGTAGGGGCCCATCGGATGAACCTTGTAGCCATGGCGTTCGAGCTCCAGTTCCCGCACGATCGTCGGTGGCATCAGGCTCATCACATAGGACAGCCGCGTGACACGCAGGTGCGGTGCGTCCTCCCATGGCGACTCGGTGGTGGCCGCTCCGCCGAGCGAGCCGCGCCCCTCGAGCACCAATGTCCTGGCTCCCGAACGGGCGAGGTATGCACCGGAGACCAAGCCGTTGTGGCCGCCGCCGATCACGAGGGCGTCGTATGTGTTCGACATGAAAGCCCCACTTCCATCCTGACTGACTGTTCAATCTAACCAAGTGTTACGCTACAGACAAGAGCAGCGCTCCCTGGGAAGGGAACAAAGAACACCATGGCCGAACCCGCACCCGCTACCGAGCAGAACGAGGCCCGGCGGATCGAAATGCTCCGTGCCGCAGCGGAGCTGATCTGTGAACGCGGTTTCGGGGATACCCGCATCGCCGACGTCGCCAAGCGCGCTGGCGTCAGCTCGGCCCTGGTTATCTATTACTTCGGCACCCGGGACCGCCTGCTTGTCGACGCGCTGCGCTACTCGGAGGAATCGTTCTACGAAGCGGCAGAGAGGATGCTGGCCGAGGTGCCGTCGCTGCGCGAACGGCTTTCGCTGCTGATCCAGTGGACGTGTGTGCAGGAAGGCGCAGACGAGATACCCGGCGCATGGGGCTTGTGGTTCGATCTGTGGGCTCAAGCGTTCCGGCACGACGAGATCAAGGCCGGCCGGGCGGAACGCGACTCCCGGTGGCGCAAGATGATCGTCGACGCGCTCGATTCGTCCGAACTGAGCGGTAAAGACAAGCGAATGTTCGCGCTGGAGTTCGCCGCCCTGCTCGACGGGCTGTCCATCCAGGTCGCCCTGGACGATCCGGAGCTCGACTCGGACCTCGCCTACGACATCGCGATGCACTTCGCGGAGCGCGAACTGAGCCTGCCGCCCGCGAAGAAGCGGCTGAACGGCAGGGCGAAGGCCGCCGCTAAGAAGGGCTGAGCGCGCCGACCTGCTCGGCTACCGGATCGGCGATCGGCACGGCCGAGCTGCGATGCAGCACCCGCACCGCGTCATGCGTGCAGACGCAGCTGACCTTCGCGCCGGGTTCATGGGTCACCGAGCCCGGGCCTGCGTGGTTGGCCACCTCGACGATCAGCGCTGTGGGCGCGCCGACATCGACGTGTACCTGCGTGCAGTTTCCGAGATAGACGACCTGCGACACGATGCCACCAATGACGTTGCATTCCGGTCCGGTTGGCTCGCCGGAATTCTGCAGCGTGATGCGCTCCGGCCGGATGACGATTGCAGCCTCACCCGGTATTGCCGAGGCGTCGACCGCGGCGCCGAGCCGGGTGTCCAGGGCTGAGCACACCGCCGCTCCGCCACCCGCTTCGAGCACGTCGGCGTCGAAAATGTTGGCCGCGCCCATGAATCCGGCGACGAATGTGGTTGCGGGTGCGGAGTAGATCTCCTGCGGCGGGCCGACCTGTTCGACGCGGCCCTCGGCCAGCACGGCGATCTGGTCGCTCATCGTCAGCGCTTCCTCTTGGTCGTGAGTGACGTAGACGAACGTGATCCCGACCTCGCGCTGCACGGCTCGCAGCTCGAGCTGCAGCTGCTTGCGCAGTTTCGCATCAAGCGCACCGAGCGGCTCGTCAAGCAGGAGCACACTTGGGCGCAACACCAACGCGCGCGCCAACGCGACCCTCTGCTGCTGGCCGCCAGAAAGCTGCGCGGGACGCCGTTTGGAAAAGTCGCTCATGCGAACGAGTTCCAGCGCTTCGCCGACCCGGCGCCTGGTGTCGTCACGCGACGTCTTCTGGTACTTCAACCCGAACGCGACGTTGTCCCACACCGACATGAACGGAAACAATGCGTAGGTCTGGAAGACGGTGTTGACGGGACGTTTATGCGGTGGATCCCCTTGCACATCGCGGCCGTCGAGTTCGATGCGTCCTGAGTCGGGTTTCTCGAACCCGGCGATCATCCGCAGTGTCGTGGTCTTGCCACACCCCGAGGCGCCGAGCAGCGAGTAGAACTGGCCTGCCGGGATATCCAGATCGATACCGGTGACGGCGGGCACCCCGTCGAACGACTTGACCAGCTTCTTCAGCCGGATCGCGCCGCCCTTCACGGACCGTGCCAATCCCGGGTCGCTACGCTCCTGCCCTCCGGATGCCCAATCAAACCGCTACCGCCTCGGCGAACCGGGCGAAGTTCGCGGCGAACCGATCGACATCGTCCGTATTGTGCTGGACCGACAACAGCCATTGCTCCACCTTCCCCCATGGCGGGAGAAATACACCGCCATTGTGCTGCATGAGCCAATGCAAATGGCCGAGTCTGGCGTCGATTCCCAGGAAATCGCGGAACTCACGGACCCGGTCCCTGCGGAACGTCACGCAGCCCTTGGCGCCTGCGGTCACCACATACCACTCGAAGCCGTGTTCGGCGATCGTCGCCTCCAGTGATGCGCGCAGCCGCGTGGCCAGTCCATCGAGGTGCGCATAGGCCTGCGGGGTGAGCACGTTGGTGAGGTTGGCGCGGGTGGCGGCCATCGCGAGAGGGTTGCCGTTGAACGTGCCGACCTGCTCGTAGCGGCCGTCGGCGATCGCCGACATCACCGTCGTCGTACCGCCGATCGCCGCGACAGCTATCCCGCCCCCGAGCGCCTTGGCCAGGCACACCATATCGGGCACCACTCCATTGCGTGCGGTGATGCCGCCAGGCCCGGTGGTGAAGCCGGTCTTCACTTCGTCGAAGATCAGCAGCCCACCCTCGGCGTGCACCAGATCGCGGATCACGGCGAGATACCCATCCTCTGGCGGAATGATGCCTGCATTCATCATCACCGGTTCGAGAATCATCGCGGCCACTTGTCCGCGGTGCTCGGCCAGTGCACGGGCGACGGCGCCGGTGTCGTTGAACGGAACGACGATCACCAGATCCCTTATCACGGCGGGGATGCCGGAGTTGCCGGGCACGGGCGTTGGGTAGTCACGCGGGCCGACTTCGTCCGCCTCAGGAAGCACTGAAACCTGCACCGAGTCGTGGTGGCCGTGATAGCAACCCTCGACCTTGATGATGAGGTCGCGGCCGGTCAGCGCGCGGGCGAGGTGCACCGCATCCATGGTGGCCTCGGTGCCGGAGTTGGCGAACCGCCACAGTGGAAGGTCGAACCGCCTGGCGAGTTCGCCTGCAATCCAGATCGCGTCCTCGGTGGGCTGGGCGAAGTGCGTTCCCCGCCGCACACGATCGCTGACTGCCTCGACGATCGCCGGATGGGCATGTCCGGCAATGGAAGCGCCGTAACCGCCGTGCATATCGACGTACTCGTTGCCGTCGACGTCGTAGACCTTCGAGCCCGCGCCGTGACTCATCCACACGGCCTGCGGTTCGGCGATTTGCCAGTTGGATGTCGCGCCACCGGCGAGGTGCTCGCCGGCTTCCGCAATCAGTTCGGTGCTGCGTGGCTGACGCCGAAGGAAGACCTGCTCCTCGTCTGCGATTAGCTGGTCAACGATGTCGGTCACTGGGCTGTCGACCACCGAGGGAGACACGGTGGAACCTCCGCTCTAGAACGGTTGACTGAGCATTCAGTCTATGCGAGAGTCCTACCAGCGACAAGCCGCGAAAGCAACGGGGAGGCCCCAGATGCCAGAGCCCACTACCCGCCGACAGTTCCTGGCGCGGGCCGCAATTCTCGCCGCGGGCGCACCGACGTTAGGCGCGTTCCTGCAAGCGTGTTCGAAGTCCGGACCCGCGTCATCGGGACCGAGCCTGACGATCGCCGCGCCGAACAACCCGGTGAAGTGGCCGATCGCCGACGACAACAAGCCGATCGCCGACGGCCTCGCGCCCGAGAAGGGCGCGACGCTCAAGATCTACAACTACGCCGACTATCTCAGCCCCGAAGCCGTCAAGGCCTTCGAAGACAAGTACGCGACGAAGGTCGAGATCTCGACCTTCAACGACGGCGACGAGGCGATCACCAAACTCCGCAGCGGGGTCGACTTCGACATCTATAACGCCAACTACACCGAGATCAGCCGTCTGGTCAATGGCGGGCTGGTCCGGCCACTGAACCACTCCTACATTCCAGACATCAAGAACGTGTGGCCGAGCTTCACCAACCCCTGGTACGACCAGGGCTGGCAGTACACCGTGCCGTACACCATCTACACCACCGGAATTGGCTGGCGGACCGATCAGGTGCCCGCCGATGTCGGCGCGATGAAGAATCCGTACGACGTGTTCTGGGATCCGGCGTACAAGGGCAAGATCGCCGTGCTGGACGACTTCCACACCACGATGGCCATGGTGCTTCTGCGCCAAGGCATTACGGACATCAATACGTCGTCGGAGGCCGACCTGAAGATGGTCGGCGAGCAGCTGAGCGCGATGGTGAAGGCCACCTCGCCGAAGGTCACCATCACGGCCTACAACGACCTTCCCGCCGGGCAACTCGGCATCGCGCAGATGTGGTCGGGCGACATCATCAACGCGCAGAACTATCTGCCCGAGGGCACCGGCCCCGACATCCTTCGGTACTGGTTCCCTTCGGACGGCAAGGGCATGGTCGACAACGACATGTTCGTGACGCTCAAAGGCGGCAAGAACCCGGTGCTGGCGCACCTGTTCATCAACCACATCCTCGACCCCGATGTGGCGATGCAGAACTTCTCCGCAATCGGTTACCAGCCGCCACAGAACTCGATCACCGCGGATTCTCTTGTGAACGCGCAATTCATCCCCGAAAACCTGCGCACCGTGATCGTGAAGCCGGAGTATTTCGACACCGGCTACCGGACGCTCGAACTCGACGCGGCCAACGACGCCGCATGGCACAACGTGTGGCAGACCTTCAAGGCCGGCGGGTCGTAGACGCCGGTGGCGGTCCCGGTAATCGCGGCGCCATCGCAGAACGCCTCGCCACGCCGCGAACGCTCCAGTGGGATATGGGCGGCGTTGGCTGCGCCCGGAATCGTCTGGCTGTTGCTGTGTTTCGTATTTCCGCTCTACGTCGTGCTGTGCATCGTCTTCGGCGAAGTCGACCCGCTGTTCCGAACGCCGATCCCAGTGTGGAATCCCCTGCAATGGAATCCCTCTCAGTTCAGCTACGTTCTGACTCACATCGTCGGCGCCGACGGCATCTTCGGCCCGGCGCTGGTGCGTACCGCAGTGTTCGTGTTCACGGCCAGCTCACTGTGCCTGCTGATCGCGTTCCCTGTCGCGTACTACGTCGCCAGGCTGTCGGGCAGGCGCAAGGGTCTGCTGCTGGCACTGCTGATCGCACCGTTCTGGATCAGCTACATGATGCGGATGTTCGCGTGGGTCAACCTGCTCCAGAACGACGGCATCGTGAACAAAGTGCTGTCCTTCGGAGGACTCTTCACCGTCAACGTCGACTGGCTGACCGGACAGCCGGTGGTGGTGATCCTCGGCCTGGTGTACGGGTATGTGCCATACATGATCCTTCCGCTCTACGCAGGCCTCGACCGACTGTCACAGCCGATGCTCGAAGCGTCGCGTGACCTTGGTGCAGACCGGTTTTCGTCGTTCTGGCGGGTGACACTGCCGCTGTGTCGGCCCACGATCCTTGCCGCCGTGTTGCTGACCTGTCTGCCGATGCTCGGGGACTATTTCACCAGCGATATGCTCTCGGCTTCGCCGAAGACCGCGATGGTCGGCAACCTGATCAACGACAGCGTGCACGCGCCTGGACGGACAGGTCAGGCGGGCGCTTTCGTGATGCTGGTGTTCCTGGTGGCGTTGCTGCCGATGCTCTACTACATCCGGGTGACGTCACGGCGCGACGAGGTGGCCTCGTGAGGGGCCCGGTGGCATGGTGGAACGATCCGTGGCGGCCGCCGCGCTTCCTGGTCGGCATCACCGCAGGCTATCTGGCATGGTCACTGCTTCCTGTGGCGATCGCGGTGCTGTATTCGTTCAACAACGGCCGTTCCCGCACGACGTGGCAAGGCTTTTCGCTCCGCTGGTATTGGGGCGATTCGACGCTGTCGGTCTGGCACAACGACGCGCTGCACACCGCGCTGCTGCAGACGCTCAAGCTAGGTGTGATCACGACGCTGATCACCGTTCCGCTGGGCGTGCTGTTCGCCATTGGCATCGACCGGTGGCGCGGCAGGTTGCCCGAAGGGGCGAACTTCCTGATGCTGCTGTCGTTCGTGCTGCCCGAGGTGCTGCTCGCGGTGGCACTGCTGTTCGTGCTCACCACCGTCGCGCTGCCGATCGACCTCGGCACGACGGCGCAGGTGATCGGGCTGATCACGTTCCAGGTGTCCTATCCCGCGGTGCTGGTGCGGGCGCGACTCGCGACCATCGGCCCCCAATACGAAGAAGCGGCAATGGATCTCGGCGCTTCCCCGCTTGGCGCGCTGCGGCGGATCATCCTGCCGATGCTGATGCCCGCGATCTTCGCAAGCACCGTGCTGGTGTTCGCCGATGTCATCGACGACTTCGTGCTGGTGCGTTATCTGTCGGGCGCCGCGTCGACCGAACCGGTGTCGGTGAAGATCTACAACACGGCACGCGGTGCGCCAACGCCTGCGCTCAACGCGCTGGCGTCGCTGCTGCTGTTCTCGGCGCTGACCGCCGTGGTGATCGGCTTCCTGGTGTACCGCTATCTGAGCAGGGGCGACACCACCACCAAGGATCGGGGAATCGGCGCATTCGCCGGAGAACTGTAATCAAGTGATTCGCAACGCCATTGGGGGTCGATCTGCGCCTGCTGCCGGGGGTGCACGGCGCGAGCATCGACGTAGTCCGGTTCTACACGGGTGCCTGCCGGATGCCCGAGGGCCGCAGCACCGGCGAATACATCGAGGGCATCACGTCGGACATCCGCCGCGAGCCGGTCGGAGTGTGGGGGAAGATAACGCCGTGGAATTACCCGTTCATGATGGCGTGTGGAAGTGGGCGCCCGCCGTGGCGGCGGGCAACACCGTAGTGCTCAAACCGTCCGAGCTGACCCCATCGTCCACGTTCCGCATGGCCGAGCTGCTGACCGACGTGTTGCCTGCGGGCGTCGTCAACGTCGTGTGCGGCGGACCGGTTCGCCCGGGCGCAGCTGCTCGCGGAGGCCGCGCGCGGCATAACGGTCGGGCCGCTGATCTCAACGGCGCAGCGCACTGGATTTCGGGGCGGTGTCGGTGAACGCCCGCGCACCGATGGGCTCGGAGCTGCCGCACGCGGACCAAGCACGTCGCGCACGCGCTCTAACACCCGCTCACAGGGTTGATGCCTATCCTGGGCTGAGTGGTCGACCTCAACAGGAGAACTTTTGTCGGTGCGTCCATAGCGGTCGGCGGTGTGGTGGCGACTGCTCCGTTGCTCGCGGGCTGCGGCGAAGACGAGCAGGCAAACACCGCAACGTCCTCGGTGGTGCGGGTACGCATCAACGGCGAAGCCCGCGAGATCACGGTGGACAACCGAACGTCGCTGCTGGACATGCTCCGGGAACGGGCGAATCTGACCGGCACCAAGAAAGGTTGCGACCAGGGCGCGTGCGGCGCATGCACGATTCTGGTGGGCGGACAGCGCATCGTCTCGTGCCTGACGCTCGCGGTGATGCATGACGGCGCGGAGATCACCACCGTCGAGGGGCTCGAGCGCAATGGCCGGCTTCACCCGCTGCAACAGGCCTTCATCGACGAAGACGCGTTCCAGTGTGGCTACTGCACGGCCGGGCAGATCATGTCCGGCGTCGGCTGTATCAAGGAGGGCCACACGGGATCGGATGCCGAGATCCGCGAGTGGATGAGCGGCAATGTCTGCCGTTGCGGCGCCTACACCAACATCGTCACCGCGGTCGCGAACGCCGCCCGCAACACGTAGCCGACCGTGTTCCCGTTCCAGTTCACCAAGGCCTCCGACGAGGCATCCGCGTTGGCCGCTGCCGCGTCGGGGGCCCGCTACATAGCAGGCGGCACGACGCTGATCGACTTGATGCGCGAGACGGTCGAGCGTCCCGGCGCCGTCGTCGACATCAATGCACTTCCGTACCGCGATATCGACCTGCAACCGTCGCGATTGCGGGTTGGCTCACTGGTGCGGATGTCGGAGCTGGCGGCCCACCCCGGTGTGCGAGGGCAGTTCCCAGTGATCGCACAGGCTTTGGAGTTGTCGGCATCCGCGCAGATCCGCAACATGGCATCGATCGGCGGCAACCTGATGCAGCGCCCGCGCTGCCTGTACTTTCGCGACGTGTCGGCTGCCTGCAACAAGCGGGCACCCGGTTCCGGCTGCGCCGCGATAGCAGGCCGCAACCGTACCCACGCGATCCTCGGAACCAGTGACGCCTGCGTTGCGACGCACCCGTCGGATCTTGCGGTGGCGCTCGTCGCACTCGATGCTCAGGTTGTCACGCGCGACCGCAACGGAGAGGGCCGGATTGCCGTCACGGACTTCTTCCGCAGGCCGGGGGTTACACCAGACCGGGAGCACAGTCTGAGCCCGGACACCTTGATCACCGGCATAGAGGTGCCCGTCGCTGCGGAGACTCGGCGATCGGGTTATCTCAAGGTTCGCGACCGCGAGTCATTCGAGTTCGCGCTCGCTTCGGCGGCGGTTGCGCTGCACATCGCCGCGGGCACGGTGCGTGCAGCCCGGGTGGCGGTCGGCGGTGTCGGGACGGTGCCGTGGCGATTGCCCGCGGTCGAACAGGCCCTGGTCGGCGGGACCGCGGGCCCCGACCTGTGGCGCGACGCGGCATCGCATGCCGCGGACGGCGCTAAACCGTTGTCGGAGAACGGGTTTAAGGTGGAACTGGTGAAGCGAACGGTGGAGCGACAGCTGGCCACGGTGGCGGGGTTGTCGTGACGCGGCCACTGCCCGCTTCGGTTGTCTCGGGGCAGCCGGTAACCCGCGTGGACGGGCGGCTCAAGGTGACCGGCAAGGCGGTGTACGCCGCCGACAACCCCGCGCCCGACCTGGCGTACGCGGCATTGGTGTGCAGCACCGTCGCGCGCGGCAGCGTAGACCGCATCGACCCCGCCGCCGCGCTCCGCGACCACGATGTGCTGCGCGTCCTCACCGACTTCGTCGGGGTCAAGCTGCCCTACGACATTCGGCAGGTGTCCTGTTTCGGCCAGCCCGTCGCGGTGGTGGTCGCCACGACGCTCGAGGCGGCCGTGCACGGCGCTTCGGTGGTGGAGGTGAAGTACCGCCCGGGCGCACAGCTGACGAATATCGATGCGCCGCAAGCCGAACAGAAGCCGGGCGCGAGAACCCGCGACTATGCCCGCGGCAACGCGGACGACGCACTGCGGACCGCCGCGGTGGTGACCGATCTGCACTACTCGATCATGCGCAACAACCACAACCCGATG
This sequence comes from Mycobacterium sp., assembly GCA_035634855.1. GTDB lineage: Bacteria > Actinomycetota > Actinomycetes > Mycobacteriales > Mycobacteriaceae > Mycobacterium. The sequence continues at coordinate 7,368 of DASQCE010000680.1, read as the reverse complement.
GAGATCCCGGCGACGGTCGCCAGCTGGGATGGTGATCGGCTCACCGTATGGGACAAGGTGCAGAGCATCAGCGGCGCGCAGAAGACCTATGCCGACGCCTTCGGTGTCGCAGGTGACAAGGTCAGGGTCATCTCACCGTTCGTCGGCGGCGCGTTCGGCAGCGCGGGTACCACATGGCCACACCAACTGCTTGCCGCGTTCGCGGCGAGACAGATGCGACGGCCGGTCAAGCTGATGCTGACCAGAAAGCAGTACTACAGCGGCGTCGGCTATCGCCCGACCAGCAGGCAGCGCATGGCAATAGGCGCGGACCGCTCCGGTCACATCAGTGCCATCGTGCACGAGGCGCACACCGAGACCTCTCGGTACAACGCCTACGAGGACAACATGATGACGGGGCCCCGTTTCCAGTACACCGCACCAAACATGCGCTCTACGTATCGCGTTGTGCCGCTTGATATCAACCCGGGGTGCCCGATGCGCGGGCCCGGCGCCACCACAGGGACGTTCGCGTTGGAGTCCGCCATGGACGACCTGGCATTCCGCCTCGGAATGGATCCGATCGACCTGCGGATGCGCAACGAACCCGATCACGACGTATCGGCGAATCTGCCGTTTTCGACCCGTCGGCTGACCGACTGCCTCCGGCAGGGCGCCGCCGCCTTCGGCTGGTCGCGACGAAACCCCACACCGCGTGCCACCCTCGACGGTGACCAGCTGATCGGCATCGGCATGGCGGCGGCTGTCTATCACACGGCCCGCAGCCAGTGCGCCGCGCTGGCCCGAATCAACACCGACGGCACCGCCGACGTTCAGTGCGGCACGAGCGACATGGGCCCTGGCACGTACACCTCGATGACGCAGGTGGCCGCCGACGCTCTGGGGCTGCCGTTGAACCGGGTCCGATTCGCGCTCGGCGACAGCAGGTTTCCCGAGGCGCCATCGCATTCGGGATCGAGGACGATGGCCAGCGTGGGGTCGGCCGTGTTCACCACGGCGAATATGCTGCGCGACCGGTTTGTGCGCACCGCGGTGGTCGACCCCGGCTCGCCGCTGAACGGATTGCGGCCCGAGGAGGTCGCGGTCGGCGACGGCCGGATGTTCCATACCGGTGAGCCTGCCCGCGGCGAGAGCTACCAGGACCTGTTGCGCCGGCGCGGTTGGGAAAACCTTGACGCACAACAAACGTGGTCACCCGATGACGCCGACCAGCATTTCTCGATGTCCGCATACGGCGCGGTGTTCGCCGAGGTCGCCGTCGACGAGGCGCTCGGCACCGTGCGGGTGCGGCGCATCTACGGCTGCTACGACGCCGGCCGGATTATCAACCCGAAGCTGGCGCACAGCCAGGCGATCGGCGGAATGGTGGGCGGTATCGGGATGGCGCTACTGGAGGGCACACAGCTGGACTACCGCGACGGGCGCATCGTCAACGCGAACATGTCGGACTACCTGGTTCCCGTCAACGCGGACGTACCGGCGCTCGATGCCACGTATCTACCCGCCGCGGACACCATCGCCGACCCACTCGGCGTGAAGGGCCTCGGCGAGTTGGTCATCGTCGGAGTACCCGCCGCGATCGCCAACGCGGTGTTCAACGCTACCGGCCGACGCGTCACGGATCTGCCCATCACGCTGGAGAAACTGCTCTAGTCGGCGGCCCGGGCACGGAACTGGCGGTGCACTTGCTGCCTGGATACGCCGAGCAGTCTGCCGATCTCCGTCCACGAGAGGCCCGCGGCGCGGGCCGCAAAGACCGCGTCTTGGTAGCGCATGCGTGCGGCGGCCAGATCGTCGCGCGCAGCCGACAATGCTCGGCCGGCCGCGCCACTGTAGATCTCTGCGATAACGGGATCGGGTTCGTCGGAGCCGGCCGGCTCGTCTTCGTCGATGCCGCGTTCGAGCTCCTCAAGGGTGCGTTGGCGGAGCACGATAAGTTCGGGGTCGTCCATCCACCAGGGGTTTCTCTGCTCCATCGACGCTGCCTTTCCAGCGGCGGAACGAGCATGCCCTGACCCGCCGACAGGTCCGATGCGTTCGAAGTGTGGACCTCCGCAGCCCCCGTCGACTAGGCTGACTGTATGTTCAAACAGGGTGCTCCGGCCCCGGTGCCCGCCGATGGCCTGGCGGCGGCGCTGGCGCCGTTCGGCCAGTCGCGCATGCTGCCCCGCGAGGCGTACGTCGACCCCGCGGTGTTCGAGTGGGAGCAGCACAACATCTTCTCCGGATGGACGTGCGTCGGCCACGCCTGCGACCTCGGGGCGGTGGGCGCGCAGAAAGCGGTAGGCACCGGACCGAACGCAATGCTGTTGGTGCGCGCCGAGGATGACGTGGTGCGCGCGTTCGCCAACACCTGCAGGCACCGGGGGCATGAACTGCTGGCGTGCAATGCGACGACCAAGGGCCGCGCCATCGTCTGCCCGTATCACTCATGGTCGTATCGGCTGGACGGCAGGCTGCGCAACGCGCCGGGGTTCCGTGACGTTGAGGGCTTCGAACCCGACGAGTTCGGCCTCGCCGAACTGCGGCTGGTCAATTGGAACGGATGGTTGTTCGTCGACGCCAGCGGTGAGGACGCCGAGTTCACCACACATGTCGCCGGTTTGGACGAGGTCGTGGGCCGGTACCGCCCCGAAGACCTGACGATCGTGGCGCGCCATTCCTACGAGCTAGCCACCAACTGGAAGGTCATCGCGGAGAACTACCAGGAGTGCTACCACTGCTCCACCATCCATCCGGAGCTGTCCCGCATCAGCCCGCCGACCAGCGGTGAGAACCTCGACCTGCCAGGATCGTGGATGGGCGGCTGGATGTCGATCATCGAGGGCGCCGATACCATGTCACTGACGGGCAAGAGCGGCGGCGTCGCGATCCAGGGGCTGTCCGAGCACGAACTGCGCAGCGTCATGTACCTGGTCGGCTATCCCAACCTGTTGTTGAGCCTGCACCCGGACTACGTCATGACCCATCTGATGACGCCGCTCGCCGCCGACCGTACCCACGTCGAGTGCGCCTGGGCCTTCCCGAAAGACGTTGCCGCCAAACCCGATTTCGACCCGTCGTACGCTGTCGACTTCTGGGACTTGACCAACCGGCAGGACTGGGCCGCATGCGAGTCGGTGCAGCGCGGCCTCACGTCACCGCATGCGCGGCCGGGTCCGCTGGCGCCCGACGAGGACGGCGTCTACCAGTTCGTCACCAGGGTGGCTAGGGCATACTCCGGTGCCGCTGGTCCCGCGGCGGAACACCGTTGACGCCGTCGACCGACTGCGCGTACGTGCTGACCGTGAACGCGAGCGCCTGACCCATGACCGACAGCGCGTTGCGGTCGAGGTTGTCGATGTTGTCGCGGGCGGTGCGCCAGTTGGGATCGAACGCGACGCCCGCGTTGCCGCCCCAAAGCCGTGCCTGTACTTCGGTTTTCCGTTGTGACCAGCCCGTGGTCAGGCCGCCGATCGGGACGCCGGCCGCGAGGAACGGCGCGTAGTCGGCAATTCTGCTCAGCGGCATGTCGGCGGGCCGCACCCCGCCCAGGTTGAGGTAACCCGCCAGCGTCCGCTCGACGCCTGCAGATCCGGCCGGTACGGATTGTGCCGGGATGTCGGGGTTGGCCTGGCCCGATTGGTCGCCGTCAAACGTGAAGTACCCGGCGTTCGGCGAGGCAAGCGCATCCACGCTGAGGTACAACGCGATGTCGTCCAATTGGTCACGGGCCAGTCCGCCAACATATTTCGTCGACCCTTCTGCCTCGGATCCCCAGAAGACGAATCGGACGGCGTTGCTGATGTCGGGTTGTGCGCCCAAAGCCGACGCCGCTTCCAGCAATGCCGCCACCCCCGACGCGTTGTCATTCATGCCGGGGCTGCGCGGAGTGCTGTCGAGATGCGCACCCGCAAGCACGAGATTCTTCGTATCGCCGGACTTGGTCTGCGCCACGACATTTCGTGTCTTCGCCATGACGGGCCTGCTGTCCAGCACAAGCCGCACCGGTGCGTTGGTGCGACGCAGCGCCGCGTCGGCATCGGTGCCGATCACCCCGACCGGAACCGTGAGCTGCTGGTAGTAGCCAGGCGTGAACAGACCCGCCGGGCTACCGCCGGTGCCGGGCGCGCTGACGACAAGCAACCCGACGGCACCCTTGGCGACCGCGGTGCTCTGCTTGGCGCCGACCGAGCAGCCGGTGTCGTCGACGACGGCGATCGCTCCCTTCACCGAAACGGAGCCGTAATCGACTGCGGTGCAGCCGGGTGCCTTCTGCGGCCGCAGCGTAATCGCATTGAGTCCGCCAGGCGGAGTGGCGACCAGCAACGATGCCTGGTCGACGTGATAGCCGCGGCCGGAAACCGTCAGCGTCGGGTTTCCGCCCTCCGTGCGCTCGAGCCGGTCGAACTCCGGTGTCTGGACGTCGAAACCCTTGTCCTTCAACACCTTCGCAACGTAGTCCACGCTGGCGTCGTAACCGGGCGTGCCCTCGGCACGGTTACCCCGGTTGGCGTCGGCGATCTCCTGCAGCTTGCGCAGGTGCGTGTACATGCCGTCCGTGGTGACCTTGCCTGCCACATCGCGGGGGAGGTCGAGTGCGGGTGTTGGCTCGGTGGACGAACACGATGTCAGCGCAGCCACTGCAATAATCACGACCGCGGCCATGGCCCTCATGATTCGAGCACGTGTCGGGTGCGGTCGTCGCGGATCGGCACGCCGTTGCGGCCGCTCTGATCCTGCGCGTACATGCCCACCGCGTATGCCACTCCGCCTCCGTTGATCTCGAGCGCCGTGCGGTCGATGTGGTCGAGCGTGTCGGTTGGCTTGTGGTAGTTCGGATCGAACGGCTCGTTCGCCTGCCCACCCCAGCGCTCGGCCTGCTCGACGGATTTCTTCTCCTCGGCCCCAGAGAAGAGGCCGCCCGCAGGCACCCCTGACTTGGTAAAGCCGTCATAGTCCGACCGGCCGTCGAATGAGGTGTCCTCTGCCGGCTTTCCGGCGCCCTTCAGGTAGGCCACCAACGTGCGTTCGATGCCCGCCGAGCCTTCCGGCACCCGCGGCACGCCGTCGTTGTCGTTCGGCTTCATGGACTGGTCGCCGTCGTACGTGAAGTACCCGGGGTTGGGCGAGCCGAGCATATCGAAATTCAGATAGAGCGCAATGTCTTTGAGCGCATCGAGATTCAGCGACTGCACGTAGTTGTTGGACCCGCGCAGGCCGAGCTCCTCGCCGCCCCAGAAACCGAACCGCACAGCGTTCGTCACCTGTGGCGAACCGCCCAGCTGCAGTGCGGTTTCCAGCGCAGCAGCCACGCCCGAACCATTGTCGTTGATGCCCGGGCCCTCGGGCACGCTGTCGAGATGCGCACCGACCATCACGACGTTGGCGGTGGATCCCGTCTTGGTCTGGGCGATGACGTTGCGTGTGCGCTCGTTGCGCAGACCGGCGTTGAGCTTGAGGGTGGTGGGGCCGGGAGCGGCCCGCAAGCGCTCACCGGTGGCCTTGGTGACGCTGATGACCGGGATCTTCACGTCGGTGGTCTCGCCGAGCGTGCCACCCATTTCGTCGCCTTCCTCGTTGTTGGCGACTATCAGCGCCACCGCGCCGCGTTCGGCGGCCATGGCCTGTTTGACGCCGAACTGGCACTTGCCGCGGTCGACCAACACCACGGCACCGGTGACCGGCAGGCCGTCGTAATCGGATGCCGTGCAGCCCGGGGTGTCTTCGACACGGGCGGGCACCAGTGGACCCGACACTCCTTCGGGCGGGGTGCCCTTGGTGAATTCGAGTGGCTTCGCGGCGACCTTGTCGCCGCTGACGGTCAGGGACGGCTCGTCGGCAAACGGGAGATGCACCTCGAACTCGGGGGTCTGCACGTCGAAACCCTTGTCCCGCAAAGAATTGGCCACGTAGTCGACGCTGGCGTCGTAACCCGGCGTACCGAGCGCGCGATTGCCGTCGTTGGCGTCGGCGATCTCCTGCAACTTCTTCAGGTGCGCCATCATCGCATCGGCCGTCACCCGCTTCTGCAGCGTCGCGGCAAAGTCCGCTGCCGGCGTCACCGGGGAGGCCGAGGTGGCAGGTTGCCCGTGCTGAGGCCGCAGTTCGCGGCTGCAGCCGCCAAGCGCCGCGACGGCGACAACCATCGTCAGCACCGCCAGGGATTTCCGCAACATCGCCACCACGTTAGCCCCCGGTTCGGGGGTCGTGACGAACAGCTTCTCGGGCGAGCTGCACCCGTGAGGAAAGCGCCAGCTTGGTATAGACGTGGGTGAGGTCGGGCTCGACCGTGCGAGGTGAGATGAAAAGCCTTGCGGCGACTGCACGGGTTCGGCCGTACACCTTCGTCAGTCCCGCCAACTCGATCACGTTCGCGAGACTACGGATTGTGTTGAAAACGGGACAAATCCATCAGAAACCGGAGTTTCGGCGCGGCCCTAGAACGCCGGGCGGGGGATCTGCGCGACAACGAGGTCGGCGACCGCCCGCATGCCTTCCGCGTTGGGGTGCAGCGGCGCGGGCCTGCCCGGTAGCGGCAACCCGAACTTCGTTGTCCATGGCAACAGTGACCAGGCATGATGCTCGCGGCTGGCTTCGGCGACACGCACCCACGCGCAGCCCGTGTCCGCGGCCGCCTCGCCGGTGAGGCGCTCCAGCGTGTCGGCGATTCGACGGCCCAGCGCGACGTCGACATCGGACAGCGGGGGCGCGGCCGTACCCGCAGGCGGCAGCAAGGTCAGGTAATCGACGAACAGCACCTGCGCCCTTGGTGATCGCTGGCGCAGCGTGCGGCCGACCTCCTTCAGCGATTCCGCGATTTCGACCAGCGCGCGATCGCGGGCCGTCGGGTCGAGCATCTCGCGCACCACCCCGCCCAGCAGCGGTAAGGACCGAACGATGCGCGGCAGCCCCGCTGCCATCAACAGCGGCACATAGCCGGCGTCGTTGCCGCCGATCGTGACGGTCACCAAATCCTCTGAGCCGTCGAGCGCATCGACCTGCGGCGGCGCACCGTTCTGCGGGTCGGTGAGGACGTTGGCGGTGGTGGCGCCGGAATATGTCACATCGACCAGGTCGAGGCCCAACTGTTCGGCGACCAGGTGCGGGTAGTTGCGCGCCGAGCGGCCTGCCCGGAACGGCGCACCGTCCGCGGACGGCCGGATGCCGGGGCCCGCCGCCATCGAGCTGCCCAGTGCGACATACCGACTCATAACGCCGGGCTGGAGGCCTGCGCCCAGAATCTCTTGGGGATGCGGCCGGCGTGGCGGGCCAGGTATCCGGCGGTGACGGCGGCGGCCATCGCCGCGGCCATCGTCGGCGGGTCGGCGGCACGCGTCACCGCGGTGGCGAGCAGCACCGCGTCGCAGCCCAGTTCCATCGCCAGCG
>DASQCE010000679.1:0-5238 GCA_035634855.1 Mycobacterium sp. | reverse complement strand
GTTCAGATGCAACGCGGTCGCGGCGCGCCCGGCGGCGATCGTCAGCGTGCTCTCGATGCGACCGGCACTTTGCACCACCACCACATAGTGAGGGCGCCGCAGGTCATGGCCCAGGGCGTCGGCACGAGCGTAGGCCCCGTCCCGGTCGGTGCCGGCCAACAGATCGTCGACAAGATCGCGGCGCAGATTGAGTTCGATCTCAGCGACGGCACGCTGGTGGGAAAGCTCCAGCGCCAAAACGACGCTGCCATAGCGCAGGGCAAACAAGTCGTCCTCAGTCACCGTGCCGTCCGGGTCGTTCAACGCCAGGACACCGAGGATCTCGGCCCGGGGCTGGACAAGTGTGAGTACTCGCCCTCCGATTCGTGCCTGACCGGTCTGTGCGGCCAGCTCGTGCAGCAGGAGTTCGCGCTCGTCCGTGAGCTGTTTGGGGTAGGGGTGGGGCTGTCCGGAACCGGCCCAGCAGCGCAGGTTGCCGAACCGATCCTCGATACCCACCGAATGCCCCGTCAGGTCATACAGCGCATCCGCAATACCTTGCTCGCCCATACCCGCGGCCACCGCCGCGCTCAATACTTCGTGCACGTTCGTCTGCCGCTGTAGCCGCGTCACCGTGGTGCCGAGTGCACGGTTCGCTACCTTCAGATCGGCGTTCGCTACCTTCAGGTCGGCGTTCGATTTTGTCAGCTTCGCCGTATCACCGGAGTCGCTTTCATGCAGTGCGGCATGTGCCAGGGCGGCGCCGGTCTGCTGGGCCAGGATGGTCAGCAACTGGATCTGATTGTCCGACGGTGCACTGGCGGCACTGACCACCAAACACCCGTTGACGATGCTTCGGTGACTCAGCGGGAACGCCCACCCCCACCGGCCGCCTCTTGTGTCAACGTGGCCATCCCAGCCGGACTCGCGGTGCCGTTGGATGTCGGGGTGTGCCGGCACGGACGGTGGAAAACGAACGAATCCGCCGTTCACCGACCGGTAACCAGCCTCGACCTGGCAGGATGCGAGTCCGTCGACGACGGCGGTCGCTTCGCGGAAGATCTCGCCGACGTCGGAGTCATCGAAAGTGAGACGCGACAGGGCAGCCAGACCCCTTGATGAAGCCTGTTCGTCAGGCCGGGTGGCCTGTGCCGGGCTGTGCGATTCATCGTTCATGTTGGAGCGGCCAGACTCGGGCTCCCTCCTCTCGAGCCACCGTGGCCGGAGGGGTCCGCTAAGGCGTCACAGAGGAACGGCATACCCGAAGTTGGCGTTCCGAAACGCCTTTCCGGGTCCGAAAGTGCCCACCCGGCGTCCGCTAATCAGACCCTACTCCGCTGTGGTGCTGACAGGACGAATCAGAGTCCAGATTTTCGGCTCACCGGGAGCACGCGACAGTCGCTACGGGTTGCCAGACTCCTTGTTTGGGAGCGAATTACGACGCACGTTACAGCGCGTGCGCTGTCGTCCGCCGTTGTCCGCGCTTCCGTGAAAACGACCTTCGCCACTTAGGGGAAGCCATGGCTTTAGTGCGTATGGCCTACAGGGATAGGGGGGAGTGATGGCTGAGCATTCGACGGTTGTGACATCGGCGGTGCGGCCCAACGAGCCCGCCCGCCAGGTGATCGCCACCTTCGAGCGCGACCAACGCGATTTCCACTCCGTGAGTGGGCTACGGCCCAAGTATCACGACGTCGTCGCGGAGTTGGAGGTTGCCGATCGTGCGCTGCAACTCCTCGCCGGCGGCAACCGAAAGGAATAGACAATGGCGACAGCGGTAGGCATCGATCTCGGGACAACGAACTCGGTGATCGCCGCCTGGCAGGGCGGGGAGCCGATTGTGATTCCCAACGCCGAGGGCGCGCGAACCACGCCCTCGGTGGTGGCCTTCACGGAGAACGGCGAGCGTCTGGTCGGGCAACTGGCCAGGCGGCAGTCGATCATGAACCCGAAGGGCACCATCTACTCGGCGAAACGATTCATCGGCCGCCGCTTCGACGAGATATCGGAGGAGGCCAAGGCGGTCAGCTTCGACGTCGTCGAGGGCGACGGTGGCGCCGCCCGGTTCGACGTGCGCGGCAAGAAGTACTCGCCGGAGGAGATCAGCGCGCAGGTGCTGCGCAAACTCGTCGACGACGCGAGCAAGTTCCTCGGCGAACGGGTCAAGGAAGCGGTGATCACCGTTCCGGCGTACTTCAACGACGCCCAACGCAACGCCACCAAGGATGCCGGCCGGATCGCTGGGCTGGATGTGCTGCGCATCATCAACGAGCCCACGGCCGCGGCGCTGGCCTACGGGCTGGACAAGAAGGGCCACGAGACCGTGCTGGTCTTCGACCTCGGCGGCGGCACGTTCGACGTGAGCCTGCTTGACGTCGGTGACGGGGTGGTCGAAGTGCGCTCCACGGCAGGTGATTCGCACCTGGGTGGCGATGACTTCGACCGCCGGCTCGTGGACTATCTGGCCGACGAGTTCCAGCGCGAGAACAACATCGATCTGCGTAAAGATTCGCAGGCGCTGCAGCGGCTGTTCGAGGCGGCCGAGAAGGCCAAGGTGGAATTGTCGTCGGTGGCCCAGACGCAGGTCAACCTGCCGTTTGTCACTGCCGACGCCAACGGCCCCAAGCACCTCACCATGACCATCAATCGGTCGAAGTTCGAGGAGCTCACCCACGATCTGGTGGAGCGCTGCATGGGTCCGGTCAAGCAGGCGATGGACGACGCCAAGGTGACGGCCAACGACATCGACGAGGTCATCCTGGTCGGCGGGTCGACCCGCATCCCCGCCGTGCAGGCCCTGGTCCGCCGGCTCACCGGCGGCAAGGACCCGAACATGACCGTCAACCCCGATGAGGTGGTCGCGTTGGGCGCCGCGATCCAGGCCGGTGTGCTCAAGGGCGAGGTCTCCGACGTCTTGCTGCTCGACGTCACCCCATTGTCGCTGGGTGTGGAGACCGCCGGCGGGCTGATGACCAAGATCATCGAGCGCAACACCACCATCCCGGCCCGGCGCAGCGAGGTGTTCACCACCGCGGCGGACAACCAGCCCGCAGTGGATGTCGTTGTGCTGCAGGGTGAACGGGAGCTGGCCAGGGACAACCGGGTACTCGGCAGGTTCAAGCTGGAGAACATCCGACCGGCACCGAGGGGTGAGCCGCAGATCGAGGTCACCTTCGACATCGACGCCAACGGCATCCTGCATGTCACCGCACGCGATAAGGATACGGCCGCCGAGCAGGGCATCACCATCAGCGAGCAGTCCAACCTCGATAAGAGCGAGGTGGAGCGGATGCTCGCCGAGGCCGAGGCCAACCGCCGCGAGGACGAGCAACTGCGCAAGGCCGTCGAAGCGCGTAACGAACTCGACTCGGCGGCATACCAGGTGGAGCGCCGGCTGGCCGAACTGGGCGATTCGGCGGCGCCGCACGACCGGGCACGCGCCGAGATGCTGATCGCCGACGCGCGCCAGGCCGTCAAGGAAGACGCACCGATGGACCGGGTGCAGTCCCTGACATCCGAACTGCAGCAAGTGCTTTACGGGCTGCAACCCATGCCGTCCGGTGGCGCCAACGGGCAACCATCCGGCGACGGCCGGGGCTCTCCAGTCGGTGACGACGACGTGGTCGACGCCGAGTTCGACCGGGGCTGAGCCGCCATGGTCAGCCCCGCAGAGCATTCCAAGACCGAAGAGGACGATGACCGGGTAGACGAAAGCCCGCCAGACGCGGCTGCCTCCCAACCTGATTCGGACAAGGAGCTGGCCAAGCTCGAGGACCGCTGGCGGCGCGCGGTCGCCGATCTGGACAACCTGCGCAAGCGGTATGCCCGCGAACTGGACCGCGAACGAACAACGGAACGATCCAGAGTGGCCGGCGCGTGGCTGCCCATCGTGGACAACCTGGAGCGGGCGATCGCCCATACGAGTGACCAGTCCGACGCGGTCGTCGAAGGTGTGCGGAGCATTCTCGAACAAGCGCGACAGGTGCTCGAGCAGCTCGGCTATCCGCGCGATGCGGAGGCAGGGGTGCCCTTCGACCCGGAGCGTCACGAGGTGGTCGGTGTGGTGGACCACCCGGACAGCGCGCCCGGGACGGTTGTCGAAGTACTTCGACCGGGCTACGGGCAAGGCTCGAGCCAGCTGCGGCCGGCGGCCGTGGTGGTCAGCCGACGCGAGGAGTGATATCGGGTGGCCCGCGACTACTACGAAGTCCTCGGGGTGTCGCGGGACGCGACCGCCGATCAGATCCAGCAGGCGTTCCGCACACTGGCCCGCAAGCATCACCCGGACGTCAACAAGGATCCAGCGGCCGAAGACCGGTTCAAGGAGATCAACGAGGCCTATCACGTGCTGTCGGACCCCGAAACCCGCAAGCGCTACGACCGATTCGGCGAAGACTTCCGGAAGGTGCCCGAGGACTGGGAAGAGCGGGTGGGCGCGGGTGCCGGCGGCTTCCAGGGCGGCGGCTTCAGCGGCGCAGGGCCCTCCGGCGCGCGGGTGCGCTACGGCCAGGGCTTCGGCGGCGCCGGCGGCATCAACATCGAAGACCTTTTCGGCGACATGTTCGGCGGCAGTGGCGGATTCGGGCCGATTCCGGGCGCCGACCAGGAAGCCGTGCTGGAGCTGACCGTCGAGGAGGCCTACCGGGGCGGCAAACGGCAGATCTCACTGGATGGCCGCAACTACGGGGTCAACATTCCCGCCGGTGTCATCGACGGTCAGCGGATACGGCTGGCGGGAGAGGGCGGCCGCGGTAGCGGCGATGGACCGGCCGGAGATCTGTACCTGCGGGTGCGCATCAAGCCGCATCCCCGATTCCGGCTCGACGGACGCGACGTCACCGTCGATCTGCCGGTGTCGCCATGGGAGGCGGTGCTGGGGACCACTGTCGCTATTCGAACTCCCGGCGGCGAAGCGAAAGTTAAGGTGCCCCAAGGATCGTCGACCGGTCGGCGGTTGCGGCTACGCGGCGAAGGCATGCCCAACCCGCGCGGTGCCGCCGGCGACCTCTACGCAGAAATCAAGGTGATGGTGCCACCCAAACCCACTGCGCGGGAACGCGAGCTATTCGAGCAACTGGCGGCGGAGTCCACGTTCGACCCCAGGAGGGGACGATGACCGCACCACGCTATGTCCTGGCGCGGCGGCCCGGAATTCAACTCGACGTCTTCGCAACACGCTGCGGGTTGCATCCCGACCTGGTGCGCCGACTGGTCGCGCTCGGCCTCCTCGCTTGCCAGCAGGATGCCCGCGGCGATCTC
>DASQCE010000678.1:0-2239 GCA_035634855.1 Mycobacterium sp. | reverse complement strand
GTCGGCCTGCACCCTCAGCGCCGCCACCCGCTCGGCCAACCAGTCGTCGACCGCATCGGCCCGCTGGGGTGCCGAAAAGAACACCGTCAGGTCATCCATGTTGGCCCGCGTCCGCGCCGCCACCGCTTGTTGCGCCGCGATCGTCGCCTCCCGCGCAGCCTGTCGCGCTGCCTTCGTTGTTGCACTCCTCGCCATAGCCACGCGCTAAGCCCACCCAAACCCCTTATGCCGCACCCAAATCCCACCACTTTTCCCACCTCCACCGCGCTCGCGCCCGTTTCACCACCCACCGCTGCCGCACCTGTCTCGTCCAGTTGAAGATTGCGAGGGATGCCACGCGCTTGCTGGGGTTCGCAAACTAGGACTGGACGATCCCAGTCCAGTTTGTCCAGATGCACATTGCAATTTCGGTGACGTGGGCCCCCGGCGGCGAAACACTGCGCCGTTTCCGGGAGGTTCGGCGGCCCCGTCAGGCACTTGTTTGAGGCGCTGCCACGCAGGGCTCGCCGATCGGGTTGCGATGGCCAATGCGGCCGCGCTTGCTGTTAGTGCTGAGCTGTCGTGTTTTCCAGGGCGGGCAAGGTCGACGAGCTTGGCGATGTGGTCCGGGCTTGGGTCGTAGCCCCCGGCGACAACAACGACGGCCAAATTCATTTGTCTGAAACGCTGTGGATCTTGCCGCCCGATTCATACGGTTGTCGCGTCCATACAAGTAAGCGCAGCCAGGACCACCAATGAACCTTTCGGCACTTCCAGATCTTCGAGCCGCACAAGCACCGGACGCGCCCGCGGTCGCGGACGACAACGTCGACCTCAACAACATCCAATTCTTCGATGCCGTGCGGCGGGCCAGCGCGACGATGCGCGAGCACGGCGTGGCCCCCGGCGACGTGGTGGCGATCATGCTGCCCAACCAAGCCAGCTTCGTCGTGGCGCTGTTCGCGGCATGGCGGCTGGGTGCGGCGGTCACCCCGATCAGCCCGACACTGGTGCCTGCCGAGGTGTCCTACCAGCTCGAGGACGCCGCTGCGCAAGTACTCGTCGTCGAGAAGCCGCTGGAGTTCGACGCACCGGTGCGCGCAGTGGTGACCACTGCTGAGCTGGCATCGGGGGCGGCCGCGGGGGTCGCGGAACCCGTGCAGCACCGCGACGACGCCCTCGCCCTGCTGATCTACACCAGCGGCACAACGGGCCGCCCGAAGGGCGTCATGCTCGACCACGCCAACTTGAACGCCATGTGCCGCATGGTCATCGATGCGTTTTCGATGACCACCGCCGACCACAGCCTGCTTATCCTGCCGCTGTTTCACGTCAACGGGATCGTGGTCGGCACGCTGTCGCCGCTCATCGCGGGCGGGCGTGCCACCATCGCGGGTCGGTTCAGCCCGAAGACCTTCTTCGACCGCGTCGAAACAACCCGTGCCACCTACTTCTCCGCAGTTCCGACCATGTACACGATGCTGTCCGACCTGCCCGCCGACGTTCGGCCCGACACGTCCTCGGTCAGGTTCGCGGTCTGCGGCGCGGCACCGGCCAGCGTCGAGCTGCTCGACAAGTTTGAGACTCGCTACGGCATCCCGCTCATCGAGGGTTACGGGTTATCCGAGGGGTCGTGTGCCAGTACCGGCAACCCGCTAAACGGCAAACGCAAGCCCGGCACGGTGGGGCTTCCGTTGCCGGGTCAGACGATTCGGATCGTCGGCGCCGACGGCGTGGATGTTCCGCCCGGGGAGGCCGGCGAGGTTCTGGTGCAGGGGCCGAACGTCATGCGCGGCTACCTGAACCGCCCGGAGGAAACCGCCAAGACGCTCGTCGATGGCTGGCTGCACACCGGGGACGTCGGGCGTTTCGACGAGGACGGCTACCTCATGCTGGTCGACCGCGCCAAGGACATGATCATTCGTGGCGGCGAGAACATCTACCCCAAGGAAATCGAGACCGTCGTCTACCAGCTACCGGAGATCGCCGAGGCAGCGGTCATCGGGCGCGCGCACCCGGTGTACGGCGAAGAGCCGGTCCTCTTCGTCTCGCTGAACACCGGCGCCACGACCACCGTCGACGAGATCCACGAACACGTTCGTGGCTCGCTCTCAAAATTCAAGCTGCCCGTTGAGATCACGATTCTCGACGACTTGCCCAAGAACCCGGTCGGCAAGATCGACAAACCCACGCTGCGTAAGTCGATCGCCGAAAACGCCTAATCGCCACAGCACAACGACGCAAGGCTCGCATCTCCATC
>DASQCE010000677.1:0-4554 GCA_035634855.1 Mycobacterium sp. | reverse complement strand
CGAGCGCTGTGTCGGTGCGCCGCACCAGATCGGCGGCATCCAGGAAGCCCAGATCCCAGCGCTCCAAGTGCCGCAACACCTGCGACCTGTCACCGGGCTGATTCCATTTCGCGTCACCCGGCAGCGGTCCGGGATCTGACTCGGGCTTCATGACCACCCAGTTGATCAGGCCGCCACCGATCGGATACGTGACGAGGTCGACACCGTCGGGGTCCTTGACGATCACCATCGTGCGGCCGTCGAGGAATTCGCCGGGCGCCGCGCCCCTGAACATCCGAACGCCCGACCACAGCAGCGGGTCGGGTTCCGGATGCAGCTGCGCCCGGACCGCCGAATGGATGCCATCGGCGCCGACGAGCGCATCCGCCGTGAAGTCGCCGGCCGACGTGTGCACCAGCACCCGGTTTCCGGATTCGGCAAAGCTGTGCAGCTCCGTTCCCGTGCGAACGGCATTGGGGCCGAGGCGATCTCGTAGTGCAGACAGCAGCAACATCTGCAGCTGGCCGCGGTGCACGGAATACTGCGGATAGCCGTAGCCACCGTCGATTCCACGCGGCTCACGGAACAGCAGCTTGCCGTCGGTGTCGTAGTACGAGATAGAGGTGGGCGCGACGGCTACCTGTGACAGCTCGTCGCCGAGTCCGAGCTCATAGAGCTCGCTGACGGCGTGTGGCAGCAGGTTGATGCCGACGCCCAACGGCCGCAGGTGCGAGGCGCGTTCGAGAACGGTCGAATCGATGCCGCGGGCGTGCAGTGTCAATGCGGCGGTCAGCCCGCCGATCCCGCCACCGGCAATCAATAGCTCAGTCATTTCGTCTCCTTCCTCGATGTCCAGGGTCGGCGAAGCCGTTCTATAAGTCCAATATCGATACTCGCCAGAAACTATAATCATCTGTTATGGAATTGCGGCAGCTCGAGTATTTCGTCGCCGTCGCCGAGGAGGCCAACTTCACTCGCGCGGCCGAGCGCATCCACGTCGCGCAGCCAGCCGTCAGTGCCCAGATCCAGCGGCTGGAACGCGAACTTGGACAGCCGCTGCTGGACCGGTCGCGTCGCACCGTGCGGTTGACCGCCGCCGGTGAGGCCGCGCTGCCGTACGCCAGGGCGGCCCTTGCCGCCGTCGCCGACATCCACGTCGCGGTCGAAGAGCTGACCCAATTGGTTCGCGGCACCGTCGCGATCGGCACGGTGACGTCGCATAGCGTCGACATCCCGTCGCTGCTGGCCGATTTCCACGCCGACCATCCGGAAGTCGAAATCACCCTCAGCACAGACAGTTCCGACACGCTCATCGAGATGGTGCGCACCGGACGGCTGGACGCGGCGATCGTCTCCGTCGGACCCGGTGAACGGCCGGACGGCCTTGAAGTGGAGGTCGTCACCGACGAGACGATTGCAGCCGCGGTATCGCGGACCGACGAACTGGCGTCTCGAAAGATCATCCGGCTGACAGATTTGGCCGACCGGCAGCTCATCGCGCTACCTGTCGGGGCAGGCATCCGGCATCAGTTCGACGCCGCCTGTGCCAAAGCCGGGGTCAGCCCGCGTGTCGCGTTCGAGGCCAGCACACCGCTGGCGCTCGCCGACCTTGCGGAGCGAGGACTCGGGGTGGCGATCGTGCCCGCATCGGTACCCCGGGGCCGAGACGGGTTGCACGGGCTGGCGATCATCCCGGAACTGCGGGGCCGACTGGTGCTGGCCTGGCGGTCGGGCGGCCCGATGAGCCCGGCTGCCCGCGTGCTCGTCGATAAGGCGCGGCGGTTATTGCGTGTCGGCGCGGGTGCATAGAGTTAGGCCCGTGACCGCAAGCGCAACCGCCGAGAAGCCCACATTGATGCTGCTGGACGGCAATTCGCTGGCTTACCGGGCGTTTTACGCGCTGCCCGCCGAGAACTTCAAGACCCAGGGCGGGCTGACCACGAACGCGGTCTACGGCTTCACCGCGATGCTGATCAACCTGCTGCGCGACGAACAGCCGTCACACATCGCCGCGGCCTTCGACGTATCCCGGCAGACCTTCCGCGTCGACAAGTACCCGGAGTACAAGGCAGGCCGGTCGTCCACACCCGACGAATTCCGCGGACAGATCGACATCACCAAGGAGGTGCTGGTCGCACTCGGCATCACCGTGCTCGCCGAGCCGGGTTTCGAGGCCGACGACATCATTGCCACGCTGGCCACCCAGGCCGAGGACGACGGATACCGCGTCCTGGTCGTCAGCGGTGATCGTGACTCGCTACAGCTGGTCAGCGATGACGTCACCGTGTTGTACCCGCGTAAAGGGGTGAGCGAGCTGACCCGGTTCACCCCGGATGCGGTTGTAGACAAGTACGGGCTGACCCCGCAGCAGTACCCCGACTTCGCGGCGCTGCGCGGCGATCCCAGCGACAACCTGCCCGGCATCCCCGGTGTGGGGGAGAAGACCGCGACAAAGTGGATCGCCGAGTACGGGTCGCTGCAGGCGCTGGTCGACAACGTCGACGCGGTCAAGGGCAAGGTCGGCGACGCGCTACGGGCCAACTTGTCGAGCGTGGTGCTGAACCGCGAGCTCACCGACCTGGTCAAGGACGTGCCGCTCCCGCAGACGCCGGACACCCTGCGGATGCAGCCGTGGGACCGCGACCAGATTCACCGCCTCTTCGACGACCTGGAATTCCGGGTGCTGCGGGACCGTCTCTTCGACACGCTGGCTTCGGCGGATCCCGAGGTGGACCAGGGTTTCGACGTGCGGGGCGGGGCGCTCGAGCAAGGGGAGCTGGCGGCGTGGCTGGCCGAGCACAGCCACGGCAACCGATTCGGGATGGCGGTGGTCGGCACCCACCTGGCATTCGACGCCGACGCCACCGCGCTGGCCATCGTCGCCGCGGACGGCGACGGCCGCTACATCGACACCGCCGCGATGCACCCCGACGACGAAGCCGCACTCGGCTCGTGGCTGGCCGACCCCGGACAGCCCAAGGCGTTGCACGAAGCCAAGCTCGCCACGCACGACCTCGAAGGCCGCGGATGGACGCTGGCCGGCGTCACGTCCGACACCGCGTTGGCTGCCTACTTGGTGCGGCCGGGGCAACGCAGCTTCGCGCTCGACGACCTGTCGCTGCGCTACCTGAAGCGTGAGCTGCGTGCGGATAACCCTGAGCAGCAACAGCTTTCGCTGCTTGACGACAGCTTGAATGAACAGGGGGGCGTCGACGACCAAGCGGTGCAGACCGTGATCCTGCGTGCCAGCGCGGTGATGGATCTGGCGGACGCACTCGACGAGGAGCTGGCCCGCATCGATTCGTCGGCGCTGCTGGGCAACATGGAGCTGCCGGTCCAGCGTGCGCTCGCCGAGATGGAAACCGCGGGAATCGCTGTTGACCTCGACCTGCTGTCCGAGCTGCAGAGCGAGTTCGCCAACTTGATCCGCGACGCTGCCGAAGCGGCGTATGCGGTGATCGGCAAGCAGATCAACCTCGGTTCGCCCAAGCAGTTGCAGGTGGTGCTGTTCGAGGAACTCGAGATGCCGAAGACCAAGCGCACCAAGACCGGTTACACCACGGACGCTGACGCGCTGCAGTCGCTGTTCGACAAGACCGGGCACCCGTTCCTGCAGCACCTGCTGGCCCACCGCGATGCGACACGACTGAAGGTCACCGTCGACGGCCTGCTCAACTCGGTGGCGTCCGACGGTCGCATTCACACCACGTTCAACCAGACCATCGCCGCTACTGGACGGCTGTCGTCGACCGAACCGAACCTGCAGAACATCCCGATCCGCACCGATGCCGGCCGCCGCATCCGCGACGCGTTCGTCGTCGGCAAGGGCAGCCAGGGAGACTTTGCCGAGCTGATGACGGCGGACTACAGCCAGATCGAGATGCGCATCATGGCCCATCTGTCCCAGGACGAGGGCCTCATCGAAGCTTTCAATACCGGAGAGGATTTGCACTCCTTCGTGGCATCGCGGGCCTTCAATGTGCCGATCGACGACGTCACCCCCGAACTGCGGCGACGGGTAAAGGCGATGTCGTACGGGCTGGCCTACGGGCTGTCCGCCTACGGCTTGGCCGCGCAGCTGAAGATCTCGACCGAGGAAGCCAAGGTGCAGATGGAGCAGTACTTCGCCCGGTTCGGCGGGGTACGTGACTACCTGCACGAGGTCGTCGACCAGGCCCGCAAGGACGGCTACACGTCAACCGTGCTGGGCCGAAGGCGCTACCTGCCCGAGCTGGACAGCAGCAACCGGCAGGTCCGAGAGGCCGCCGAGCGCGCCGCGCTGAACGCGCCGATACAGGGCAGCGCCGCCGACATCATCAAGGTCGCGATGATCAACGTCGACAAGGCGCTCAAGGATGCAGGCCTGAAGTCACGCATGCTGCTTCAGGTGCACGACGAGTTGCTGTTCGAGGTTGCGTCCGGGGAGCGCGACGAGGTGGAGAAGCTGGTGCGCGAGCAGATGGGCAACGCCTACCCGCTGGACGTGCCTCTCGAGGTCAGTGTGGGCTTCGGCCGGAGCTGGGACTCGGCGGCGCATTAGTCGCCGCCTAGCGGCTCCGTGGCGCATTAGGCGCC
>DASQCE010000676.1:0-12295 GCA_035634855.1 Mycobacterium sp. | reverse complement strand
CCTCTCGTAGAGCGCCACCACACAGTTTGTTCTTGCAGGGGTCATCCACGGCTCGAAAGATCCGATGGTGCGACCGCGCAACGGACGCAACGTCGCCCGCGCAATCGAGGGCGCACGCCACGACGTCGTCAATGGCATGGCCACGACCTTGACTGAGAACTTCGCCAAAACGGCATTCCAGCAGCGAAAGTGCGAGTGATG
Source organism: Mycobacterium sp. (assembly GCA_035634855.1). Classification (GTDB taxonomy): domain Bacteria; phylum Actinomycetota; class Actinomycetes; order Mycobacteriales; family Mycobacteriaceae; genus Mycobacterium. Next base: position 12,094 of record DASQCE010000676.1, on the reverse strand, counting down.
ACCTGTTGGAATATCGTTTCGGCGCACGAACCACGTGTGACCCGGCGCATAGCTCCTCGGGTCGTCACGCCGGCCGGGCATAACGCTCGGCGAACCTCCGCAAGATCGATGGGGGATGTTCGATGCTCTGTTGTAATGCAGCCGATTTCAGTGACTCCGCCGTCTCGGGTGCAAAGTAGCCGTAGTCCTTATACACGTCGATTCGCGTGGAGATCCCGTCAGCGTCGAGTTCGGGGTGAAACTGCGTCGCGTAGACGTTGTCGCCCACGCGGAATGCCTGGATGGGACAGTCGGCCGAATACGCGAGGCAGGCCAGATCCGACGGCAGTGCACTGGCCCCTTCCTTGTGACCGCCGTAAGCGTCGAAGACGTCGGGCAGTTCGGCGAACAGCGGATCGCGGCGTCCGTGCTCGGTTAGGGTGACGGTCAGGGCACCGACGGGTTCGGTGTAGGTGCGGTCGACGGTGGCACCGACAACAGAGCCGAGCGTGCCGACGCCGTAACAGCATCCGAGAAACGGGAAGTCATCATCGACGATGCGACGGATCAGCGGCAACAGCTCGGATTCGACGCGTCGCTGCGTCTGCGATTTCGAGTCGGCAGCATCGCTGACGTTGTACGGTCCGCCGCCCAAGATGATGCCGGACCAGTCGGCGAGGTCGATCTCTCCCAATGACCTGTGTGTCATCCGGATGCGGTGCATGCCGCTTGTGTCCAACCCGGCGAAGCGCATCATCGCCGCATACTCGTCGTCGGCCGCTGCGTCCTCGGCGCGAATCGACAGCAGCAGAAACGGGGCGGGCCCGGCGTCTGTTGACATGGTCCGATCAATGTAGCGGCTGACGACCTAGCCTTGGTGAGCGATGAATTGTCGCCAGCCCATCGTCCCCGTTACCTCGACCGATCACTGAACGCGCTTCGGCCGCGACGCCCACTCCGACGTCTGCACCGGAGTGTGATCGTTCGGAGGTGGGAGGCCTCCGGGGATGGCAGGAACTGGTCGACAGACTTCGACGTGACCTACCGCCGCATGACCGGCTGAACACACGCGCACCAAATGGCGCAAGTCGCTGTCGAGGGACGTGGGTCGATCTAAAATTGTCGCTCGTGACAAGCCCGTCGCATCCCATGCTGATGCGAGACGGGACGCTGACCCGGAGACGGGCGCGACGGTTGAGTCGGCGCTTCGGTGACGTTGGTGTCACGATTTCCGCGTCGCGGCTTCAACAGATAGCTACAGGAGCGAGCGCAGGCGACGACGAGTTGACGGATGTCAGTTTCGCGATCGTCGCTACCGAGATTCAGCACGAGCAGCGCATCGCAAAGGCGAAGCGTCGCCAGCGTCAGGCGGTGCGGTGGCTGATCGTCGCGGGCCTGGTTCTGCTACTACTGAGCTCGCTTTTGTGCGTGGCCCTCCTCTTCTTCTGCATGGCCCTGCATACGTATCCATACTGAGTGAATACGTCGATGCTCGGTCGCGGGCCTATTCCACTTCGGCGATCCGGAACATGCGGCGATCCTATCGAGCACGCCACCGTGCGAACTCGCTGACCTGCTTCGGCCGGCGCGCGACGACGAACTGAGAAATCCCGCGCAGCTGCTGCTCGATGTCGACCAGGCCGGCCGCCGCGAAAAACGTTGGGACGGTGGTGCGGTCGAATACGCGTACGCCGCAGATCGCGGCGCCGAGTTCGAGTCCCTTGCGCACCAGGAAGGATTCGCGACCGTAGGTAGTCATCACCGCGATGCGACCGCCGGGCGCGAGTACCCGGACCATCTCGTGGAGCAGGCCGAGTGGCTCCGGCACGAGATGCAGCGCGGCAAAGCAGCTCACCGCGTCGAAGGCGCGGTTGTTGAACGGCAGGTCGAGCGCGTCGCCGCGCATGTAGACCGCACGTGCGCTGCTGTTGTCGCGGACGGCACGCTCCATCATCGGAACCGAGTTGTCCAATCCGACGACGAACCCGTCCCCGGCATGCTGGCCCGCGAAGAAGCTGGTGAAATTGCCCGGACCGCACGCGACGTCGAGCACCCGCTGTCGACCGCCGAGATGCAGTGCAGCAGAAGCTCTTTTGCGCTCAGCCGCGATAGACATCCCGTGCAGGCTCATCGCCGCAACCATGATCGGTCGCCAGATGTCTTGATAGATCGCCGCCACCATGGGACTGTTCATCGCTCGTTGCGCGAGGCTGCGCCGGGCTGGGCCGTTGGATCCGAGCAGGTCGGTGTAACCGTCGCAATATCGCATCGAGCGCAGCATGTCCTCGCGGATCAGCCCGCGCGCAAGTGCCGGCACCCACATCACATCGGATTCGGTCCCCACCCCCGACCGTCGAGCGGTCATACCTTGTATCACGCAGCACGGCGTCGGATGGTTCACCCAAATGTGTCATCGACTTTGGCAGGCCACCAGATCCGCGGTCCGATCACCATGAACAGCGCCGGGATCACGACGGTGCGCACGATGAAAGTGTCGAGCAAGATGCCCAGCCCGACGATGACGCCGAGTTGGGTGAGCACGATCAGTGGAAGCACGCCAAGCACGCAGAACACAGCCGCCATCACGACGCCCGCACTGGTGATCACCGGACCGGTCGCCGAGACAGCCCGTACGATGCCGCCACGGGTGCCGTGCGCTGGGGTTTCCTCGCGAGTCCGGGTGACAAGGAAGATTGTGTAGTCCACGCCCAGAGCGACGAGGAACAAGAACGCGAACAGCGGAGTGGTGTAGTCGAGAGCGGGCATACCCAGCACGTGCACGCTGGCCCAGCCGCCGAGGCCCAGCGCCGACAGCGCGCTGAGCACCATCACCGCCACCAACACCAACGGCGCAATCGCCGCGCGCAGCAGCACATACAGCACGATCAGCACGACCGCGAGAATCGCCGGAATGATCAGCTCTCGGTCGCGCACGGCCGCGTCCCGAGCGTCAACCGCCTGGGGGTCAGACCCACCGACCAGGGCTCTCGCATCCGCCGCCTTCACCGATTCGCGCAACGCGGCAACCGTTTTGAATGCATCTTCGGATGCAGGCGGGGCATCGAGGATCACATTCCATTGCGTCAGCCCCGACGCCGAGGAGCCGGCATTGTCGGCCGAGACCACGCCAGGCGTCGTCGTGATCGCTGACTCAATCCCGGCAGCGTGGCCGGTTCCGCCAATCACCTGAGTCGGATCGGTCAGACCGCTGGGGAAATGCGCGGCGAGCACTTCGTAGCCGGTCACCGATTCGGCCCTTACGCGGAACTGGTCGATCTGTGATAACCCGACCGGTGTGCCGACGAGGCCGATGCCCAGCAGCGCGAGCAGCGCCACGGTCGACACGGCAACGCGGCCGGCGTGAGCGGTGACCCATTCGGCGATGCGGTGCCACACGCCGGTGGTGACGGCTGTGTGCTCGCCACCACGGGGAATGAACGGCCAAAACAGCCGGGTGCCGAACAAGCCGAGCAACGGCGGCAGCACCAGCAACACGAACAACACCGCGACCAGAAGGCCGCAGGCGGCATGCACGCCAAGGCTGCGGGTCGCAGGGGCAACGGCGGAAACGAGAACGAGCAGCGCCAGCACGACGGTGGCGTTGCTCGCCACGATGGCAGGTCCAGCACGGCGGACGGCGGCCAGGAGGGCCAGCCGGTGATCGTCGGTTCGGGTCAGTTCCTCGCGGTAACGCGAGATCAGTAAGAGCGCGTAATTCGTGCCGGCACCGAAGACCAGCACGCTGGTAATTCCCGAGGTGGCGCCGTCGAAGGGCAAGTCCGTGATGCGTGACACCACGGTGCCCACCGAGGTGGACAGGCCATCGGCCAAACCGATCACCGCCAACGGAACCAGCCACAGGACGGGCGAGCGGTACGTGACGACAAGCAGCACCGCGACTACCGTCGCAGTCACTACAAGCAAGGTTATGTTGGCGTTACTCATCGCGTCGGTGATGTCGGCGAGGAAAGCGGGACCACCGGTCACTTGCAGGACAAGATCGGCCGGCGCGCCGGCGGTTGCGGAGTCGCGCAGCCCGGCGATCGTGTCCCCAAGCGCAAATCCAGAAAGATCCGCCGCAAGGGGAATGGGCGCCACGGCTGCGCGACCGTCCTGTGAAGCGATCAGTGGTGGGCCGGCGGCAACGACGCGCGACAGCACCCGCTGCCGGGCGGATTCGGCGGCGGCCACGTCGGCCGGCGTCAGTGGGGTGTCGTCGCGGCGGGATGCCACCAGAATCGCCGGCTGTCGGTCTTCGCCGGGAAAAGTCTTCAATAACGCTGCCGCCCTAGCAGATTCGGCAGACGGCGGCAGCTGCTGCGGAGCCTTGTCGGCACCGGTGTTCGGCCCCGCGAGCGCCATGAAGACGCCGGCACCGAGCGAGATCAGCAGCGCGATCACCCAGGACCGCCGGTGTGTGACTGCCGCGGCGACGCGATCCCACACTGCCATCCCCGAACGGTAACGGACCGAACCAACCGCGTCGGTGAACCGGCGGCAGGCGCGGGCCGTACTAACGACATGGACGCGTCCGAGGCGACCCGCAATGACCAGCGCGCAAGCGTGACCGTCGATCGCAAGGGCATCATCCACCATTGGGGTGACGCAGTCACCGAAGTCGTTGGCTATTCAGCGGACGATGCAATCGGACGAAGCCTCAATGTCGTGATCCCGCCGGCTCTTCGGCCATTGCACTGGTGGGGTTTCGATCAGGCGATGAAGACCGGCCGCTTGAACAAGGAACTCTTCAAAGTTCCCGCCCTGTGCAAAGACGGTCGGATCATCGTTGCGCACGCGGCCATCGATTTGATAGCGGCAAGAGCGGCGATGCCGACGGCGCGGTCGTTACCTTTGTCGGCGTCGGGGCCCCATGGCAGGGGAAGGCATGGCAGGCCGCCCTGGCGCCGGTTGATGCTGCACGCCGTCTCTGGCACCGAGTCCGACCCAGCCCCTAATCCTCCTTGCGGATCAACCTGCCGAGCGCCGCGCCATCGGACGCGAGGAGCTCGTCGATGCGCGGCTGGTTCACCTCGGCGACGATCACCTCGCCGACGTCCTGATGCACATCGCGGAAGATGCCGTGAGACTTCATCTTCTCCGTCTGATAGATGTTGTCCTCGGTCGGAGTGACGTAGTACACCGCCTCGGCCTTGAAGCGATGCACGAGCCAGAGGTGGACCAGGGTCATCAGGCGCTTCTGGCGCAGCTTTTCGGCGAAGGTGTTCTGGTCGCGCACGGTCAGGATGCTGCGGCCGTACCGGTCCTTGATGGGATCGACGATCACGTTGGCCAGCTTCTCCTGCTCGCCGTCGCCGCGTTCGCCATAGATACCCAGCTCCAGCAGTTCGCCGCCGGCGCGCAGCGGTCGCAGCTGCACGCGGAGCTTCTCGCCGAGTTGGTAGTGCTCGCCCCAAATTGCCAACCACTCTTCCAGCAGCTTCTTCGGCACCTCCGTCTGCACGAGATGCTGGTGCTGGGTGGAGCCCTTGCCCATCGCCTTGGTGGTTGCCGTGCGGCCCGAGGAGGCGGCCAGTGCGGCGTCGCTGCGCGGTCCGCCCACCAGGGTCTGCGGCGTTCGATAGGGCGACTCGACCAGGCGCATCTTGCGCTGCAGGCGTGCCAGTGCAAGCATGCCGTCCTGTCTGAGCGCGGTGGCGAACTCTTCGGAGGCAACACCGTCGACCTGGTGTCCGCCGTAGGTGATGAAGTTGAAGACGAAGCCCATCTTGCCGAGTTCTTCTGGGAAGGACCGCATCTCGTCGTCCGTCATGCCGGTGGTGTCCCAGTTGAACGACGGCGATAGGTTGTACGCCAACATCTGGTCAGGGAATTCGGCATGGATCGCGTCGGCGAACTCCCGGGCGTCCGCGAGATCGGCGGTCTTCGTCTCCATCCAGAGAATGTCGGCGAACGGCGCGGCGGCCAGCGACTTGGCGATCGCATAGGGGATGCCGCCGCGCACCTGGTAGTAGCCCTCGGGCGTCTTGGCGAGTTCGCAGTCCCATCCGACGGCGGCTCCGACGTCCCTCGCCTTCTCACGGGCCGTGTACAGCGGGGCCCGCTCCGCGAACTGCCGCCACTCGGCGACGTTCATGTCGAGCTGTTCGCCCTCGCTCTCACGGAAATCGAGCAGCTCCGCCACCGCCTCGCCGTACGTCATCAGCCCGGCATCCACCTGCCAGGCATCGACGAACTGCGACTCGACCTTGTCGAAGAGCGCATCGATCGAATGCTCCGCGCGGTCCTGGTAGGCGGAAGCCGCCTCGGCGACCGCGGCCGCGATGCCGTGGCGCTCCAGCCAGGCGCCCGCGATCGCGTATTCGCCGTCGGGAAGCGCGTAGAGCAGATGACCGTTCACCTCCGCGACGCCCAGTTCGTAGAAGCGCCGCATCATCGCCAGGTAGCAGGCCTTATACGACGGAATCTTCAGGTTGGTGACGCCAAGCAGGAATGGCTGGTCACGCTCGTCGGCGCGGCTGTCGATCAGGTTCGCGGCCTCGGCATCGGTGCGAGCGACGATGATGCCGGGCACGCCCATCACGTCGAGCTGGAAGCGGGCGGTGTTGAGGCGCTTCATCTGTTCGTCCGACGGCACCAGAACCTTGCCGCCCTGGTGTCCGCACTTCTTCGTGCCGGGGCGCTGGTCCTCGATGTGGTATCCCGGCACGCCTGCCTCCACGAAACGGCGGATCAGGTTGCGCACGTGCGGATCGCCGCCGTGACCGGTGTCGGCATCGGCGATGATGAATGGGCGGAAGTCGGTAGCGGGTGTCGCAGCGCGTTGCTTGTCGGTCATCTGCAGGCGCACGTACTGCTGATTGCGGTCGGCGGTGAGGAGTGCGCGCACCAAGCCCGCGGCTTCCTCCGGCACCTGGCTCAACGGATAGCTGGCCAGATCCGGCCCCGGGTCCTCCGTCGTCGACCCCTTCGCGGACGTGGCCCAACCACCCAGGTAGATGCCCTCTATACCCATCCGCTTCATCGCCACTGCCTGCCCCGGGGAGTAAGGGCCGAAAGTCGTGATGCTCTTGCGCTGGGCGTACAGCTCGCGCAGGCGCGGGTAGAAGGCCTCCGCCGCCTCGCGCGCCACGATGTAGTCGGAGGGGATCGTGCCGCGCTGCTCGACAACTTGGCGGGCCGAATAGAGGCGGATTATCCCGTCGAACCGCGGGCTGTCGAAGTATCGCTGGGTGGCGGCGACGTCGCGCTCGAACGGTGTCTGGGGCGCTGCATCCGCTTCGATGATGGCCATGGGTCAATGCTCCTCTTCGAGCCCGGTTCCCGACGACGGCCCACGGCTGGGCCGCTACATGCCCTGACGATACGGCGCGACTTTCGGCGGCGATGGCGTAATCAGCAAGCGCTAACACGTTCTCGGTCAGTCGCTGCCCGCGTCTTCGCACCCCGTCGGGCAAGATGACAGGCATGTACGGTCCCGTGCTGCGAGCGTCCTAGTGCACCGCGGCCAACGCCTAAACCTGCTGCTGACGCGCGTGCTGTCGCTGCGCATCATTGTCATCGTCGCGGCGCTTTCCGTAGTTGCTCTGGTCATCACTCTTGGCGCGTGGGTGTGGATTGGGGTCACCAACGACCAGTACAGCCAGCTGGACCGGCGGCTCGACTCAGTGAGCAGTTTGGGTGACATCAGCATTCTCTTGCGGACTGCCCAAAACGCCACCATCGATCAGCCGGTCCCCAACGGAGGTCTGGTTCGCACCGCCCGCGTCGGGCCTGCCACCGTCTCCGTTCCAAGCGAAATCGTCTTGCCGCAGTTCGAAAATGGCTACGCCAACACCACGATCAACGGCGTCGAGTACCGCGTCAGGACCTTCTCCGCAGGAGTGGCGTCCATCGCGGTTGGCGCGCCGCTTGCCGAGACGCAGCACCGCATCGATGACCTTCACCAGCGCGTCTTATTGATCTGCGGCGGCGTGATCGTAGGGACCGTCCTGGTGGGCTGGGTGATGTGGCTGATCATGATCAACCCGTTTCGACTGCTGGCTCAGCAGGCTCGGGCCATCAACGCCCAGTCCAAACCCGAGGAGGTGCAAGTGCGCGGCGTCCAGGAGGCCGTCGAGATCGCCGAGGCCGTCGAGGGAATGCTTGCCCGGATCGGTGACGAACAGCAGCGCACCAGGGCCGCACTCGAATCGGCCCGCGACTTCGCCGCGGTCGCCTCCCATGAACTGCGCACGCCGTTGACGGCGATGCGCACCAACCTCGAGGTGCTCTCCACCCTCGACCTGCGCGACGAGCAACGAAAGGAAGTGGTCGGTGACATCATCCGGACGCAGACCCGTATCGAAGCGACGCTCACCGCGCTCGAACGCCTCGCGCAGGGCGAATTGACCACCGTCGACGACTTCGTCCCGGTTGACATCACCGAGCTGCTCGATCGCGCGGCGCACGACGCGATGCGGAATTACCCCAATCTGCATGTGTCGCTTGCCTCTTCGACGACGGTGCTCATGGTGGGGCTGCCCGCGGGGCTGCGGTTGGTGATCGACAACGCGATCACCAACGCGGTCAAACATGGCGGCGCAACCGAAATCAGGCTCAGCGCACAGAGTTCGAGCGATGGCGTCGAGATCACCGTTGACGACAACGGCGACGGCGTGCCCGAAGACGAACGAGCCGCTGTGTTCGAGCGATTCTCGCGCGGCTCAACGGCGGCGCGGTCGGGCTCCGGCCTCGGGCTGGCGTTGGTAGCGCAGCAAGCCGAACTTCACGGCGGTACCGCCGCCCTGGAAGCCGGTCCGTTGGGCGGGGCGCGACTGGTTCTCCGGCTGCCGGGACCAAGTTAGCCGGCGTCAGCCAGGCTTCTGCAGTCTGTCCAGATCGCGTTCGGCATAGAGCCGGTGCTGCCACTCCTCGTTGAACACGATGCGGAGGCACTCCTTGAGGGGGAAGTTCTCCATCGCCGGCCAACCCGGCTCGGAGCGAGTCACTTTGATGGCGAGTTGGTCGTCGGTCAGCGATTCCAGAAGATGGCGAACCATTCTCTGGCGTTCGCGCCGCACGGTCAGCACCTCCTCGAGTGAGGGTCGCGCATCGCGGTCCCACGGGATGCCGTCCCATCCGGGTGCCTCGTCCCACGGCAGATCCAACGGATGCCAGGGCGAGGAGTTGCCGAGCACCATCCGACCCACCCATGCCGCACTGGCGAAGTTCAGGTGACGCAGAGTCTGGATGAACGACCATTCGTCGTCGACATTGAGGTGAAGCACACCCGCGGGAAACGTCATCGCGCGCGCCACGGTGTCCTTCCAAAGCCGCTCCAGGATCGCCCACGCTTCACGGAAGCCATCACTGTCGTCGGGACGCATCTTCGCCCGCTCCGGCATGCGGCGGTTCAGTTCACCCTCGACGAGCGGCGCTATGTCGACCCCGTTCACGATGACGTTCTGCAGTTCGCCGCTGATCTCGACATCGACGAGTTCGACGCCGCGCATCTGCACGCCGGTAAGGTCAACCGCCCTCATCTGGGCGTCCCGAAGACTCACGCGCTCGAAACGTGCTCCGCTGAGGTCTTGCTCGCGAAACGAGGTCATGGACATCACGCTAGGGGAGTCGTCATGTGAGCGAAACCACAACTAGCCGTGCGAATTCGACGCTGGATTACGAACAGCCAGCAACGTGGTCACGGTACGACAAAGATTCGCAGCCGAGCAGGGGGAACTGGGCTTATCTATCCCCGGATGTTGCAGAAGTGAATATAGTGACTGCAGTTAGCTAAATGGATCACGCGGTGAAGGCACGCGACTAGTTGTGGCGCCGGTGACGCCCGAGAAAGAGGAAGTTCGACATGAAACGCATCTGCGCCGTGATGATCGGTTTGGCGTTGTTGGTGGTGACGCCTGGTCTCGCGACCGCTGACTCGACCCACCAGCAGGCCATCAATCTTGTGATCCAGCGGGCGCTTTCACAGCGTGGTGTGCCATACGCGTATGGAGGCGGCAACGTCGCAGGCCCCAGCCTGGGCACCGCTTCGGTGGACACCCCGGTCGGTGCTGCAGACGCCAGTGTCCGCGCCGATCCACTGCCCGGTGCCGTCGGCGCCACCGGCCTCAACCTCAGCCCTGTTGCCGGCCCCGTCGCGGAACCCCGGGTCAGCAGGGTCGGATTCGATTCGTCCGGTCTGGTGCTCTACGCGTTCGCCGGCGTCGGGATCAAGATGCCGCGGTCCTCGGGCGAGCAGTACAAGGTCGGGCAGAAGGTGCTGCCGTCGCAGGCATTGCCCGGCGACTTGATCTTCTACGGCCCCGAAGGCAGCCAAAGTGTCGCGCTGTTCATCGGTAACGGGCAGATGGTGGAGGCCACCGACCCCGCGGTGACGGTGTCGCCGGTACGGACTTCGGGCATGACGCCATACCTGACGCGAATCATCGCCTGACGCAACCTGGTCAACCTTCCGAAGGCGGCCTGCTCGATCAGATCTTGAGGATCATGGCAATCCGCTGAACATCATCGATGCGATCAAGGCAGCGGTCGTCTGGCTCAATGGTCTTGGCGCGCAGCGTTCACCGGTCGTTGATGTGCGAGTGCCGGGCATATTCCCGGAGCGAGGCGCTGCGCGGATTCCCCGAAGCGTTGGCTGTGCTGCAACGTGCCGGCACCGAAGACGGCGACGACGCGACTGCCAAAAGGAGGGTCAAAGTCGTCTTGTGCAAGTGGCGGGCAATGGCGCGGTGACCAACGGTGAGCCGCACAAGACGCCCACGGCGCGTAAAGCGTGCAGCGCAGACTCCCGCCAAGCGGACACCGAAGGTGACGAGCCCGAGGGTCTTGACAAGGTAGACATCGGGTAACACCGAGGGCCAACGTATCCCCGTCGCGCTAGCGCTTGTCGGTCTGCCCCGACGCGACCTCGTCGGCCGCCTTGATAGCGACTGAGCCTGCAAGGCGACCGGAAATCTCGGGCGCCAGCATCGCGAACCGAGCGAGCGCTCGCTGGCGCAGCGGAGCCACGGAGATCTCCGACTTGTCGTGCTCGATCGCCCGCACCACGGCGTTTCCGACCTGCTGAGGTGTTCCCGTTCCGAGGCCGGGTGGCGGAGCGGCGCCGCTTTCGGCGAACATCCCGGCCTCGCGGATCATGCCCGGTGTGATCACCGAAACTCCAAGACCGCTGCCGCGCAGGTCCTCTCGCAGATTGAGCGCGAAGCCGCGCAAGCCGAACTTCGTGGCGGCGTACAGGGACGCCCGGGGGGTTGAGGCGAAGCCCGATATCGACGAGATGAAGACGAAATGCCCGCTGCCACGGTCCTGCCAGTGGGGCAGCAACTCGCGAGTCATTCGCACTGGCGACTCGAGGTTGACACGAAGCGCGCGGCCGATCTCGTCCTGGCTGAAACCCTCCAGTCGGCCCGACGCGGGTAAAGCCGCATTGGCGACGAGGACGTCGATCTCGCCGGCCTGCTCGAGCAACGCAAGCGCCGCTCCTTCCTCCGCCAGGTCGGACACGAGCGTCGTATGCCCGCGGCCAGGGAGCGATCTGGCGAGCTTGACCAACTCCTCTGTCTTGCGGGAGCTCAAGATGAGCTTCGCGCCGCGCGCCGCGAGCGCCGTGGCGATCGCCCGCCCGAGGCCTCCGGTCGCGCCAGTGAGAAGTGCCGTCCTGCCGTTAAGGTCCATCTACCGGAACGTACCGGGCGGGCACTGGGAAAGCCCCGACGGCACCCGCTTTGTCTCCGGCAACGACGACAAGACCGTGCGGGTGTGGGACGCAGCCACCGGACAACAGGTGGGTGACCCACTCACCGGCCGCACCGCTCCCATGGAAAGCGTGGCGTTCAGCCCCGACGGCACCTGCATCGCTTCCGGCAGTTTCGACAAGACCGTGCGTCTGTGGGACGCCGCTACAGGGCACCAGCTCGGCGACCCGCTGACCAGCCATGTGGCGGGGGCGGTCAGCGTGGCGTACAGCCCCGACGGCACCCGCATCGTCTCGGGAGGTTGGGACAAGACCCTCCGATTGTGGCCCGTGTACCGCGATGCCGTATCCGCACTGTGCGCCAAGCTCGCTGCCAACATGAGCCGTCAGCAGTGGCGTGATTGGGTTTCCACCGACATCGCCTACATCGAGCAATGCCCGGGTTTACCAATCCCAACGGAC
>DASQCE010000675.1:0-19320 GCA_035634855.1 Mycobacterium sp. | reverse complement strand
CCGCTGCCATCGACGTCGATCTTTTCAGTCAGATAGGTGCACATGCGTCAGCCCTCCAGATGCTTGGCGAAGAAGTCGCCGATCCGTTGCCAACCGTCCAGCGCCGCCTCCACGCGGTACGCCGGGCGGTCGACGGAGAAGAACGAGTGTCCAGCCCCGTCGTACGAGTGAAACTCGTGGTCCTTGCCCAGCCGGTTCAGTTCGGCGTCCAGCTTGGCCACCGCATCCGGTGACGGATACCGATCCTCCATGCCGAACAACCCGAGCATTGGGCAGCTCAGATCGGATGCCAGCCCCAGAATCGGCCTCATGCTGGCCGGCATGCCTTCCGGCGGATCTTCGACAATGAAGGCGCCATAGCAGTCCACTGCGGCATCCAATTGCAACGAGCACGCCGCCAGAAACGCCTGCCGTCCCCCCGAGCAGTGGCCGATCACCCCCGTCTTTCCGTTGGCGCCGTCCAGATTTCGGAGATACTCCGCGGCGCCGGCTACATCTCCGACGAGTCGGTCGTCGGGTACGCCGCCGGCTGCGCGCACGGTGGCCGCCGCGTCGTCAGGATCGGCGCCGGGCGCCTCGCGTGAATACAGGTTGGGGCAGACCGCGTGGTAACCCGACACGGCTAGCCGGCGGACGAACTCCTTGGTCTCGCGGTCGTACCCCGGCATGTGGTGAATCCACACCACGCCACCGCGCGAGCCGGTCGCAAGCGGCACTGCACAGTAGGCCTCGATTTCGTCGCCGCCGTGACCGGTGATGGTGATCGTTTCCGCGCGTATCGCATCTGGACTGGCCATGGTCATTCGCATTTCTCCTGGGAAGCAATGACGGATTGCAACCGCAACTTTTAGATTGCCCTGCAACGTGATTGGTTGGGCAGCTACGCCGTCCGAACTAGTCTGACGTGCCCAGTGCCGACAGTCCCGCGTCGTAGCTGGGCTCGGTCGCGATCTCGGGCACCAACTCCGTATACGCGACGTTGCCGTCTGCGCCGATCACCACGACTGCCCGCGCAAGGAGCCCGGCCATCGGCCCGTCGACTATGGTGATGCCGAAATCATCGCCGAAGCTGTCCCGGAACGCTGATGCCGTGATGACGTTCTCGATGCCCTCGGCACCGCAGAACCGCTTCTGAGCGAACGGCAGATCTTTCGATACGCACAACACGGACAGGCCGCTTGCCTCGGCGCGCTCGTTGAATGTCCGGACACTGGTCGCGCACACAGGAGTATCGACCGACGGAAAGATGTTGAGCAACAACGGCTTACCGTGGAACTGTTCGCTGGTCACCGCGCCGAGATCGGTCCCGGTCAGAGTGAATCGCGGAGCTGGGGATCCGACGGCGGGCAACTCACCGACCGTATTGATCGGGTTTCCGCGCAACGTTATCTGTGCCATTCGTACAGTGTGCCAAAGCTGCCTGTGCGGCTCCCGCCAGGGTTCGTTGCGGTTATCCACCCCTGCATGAAATGTCCACGTAGACGGTGTCGAACTGGGTCGGGTCGATCCGTCGGCCCGATGAGTCGACGTTAGAACTGTTGAGTCCCTCGATCCCGGTGACTTTGCAACCCGACAGCGGGTAAACCGCGGCACCGTTGAGTACTACGTTGAACCCCTGGTTTTGTAGGGCATTGATCGTGTCTTGTGCATTGCCGGGCCCTGAAGGCGCCGCCGCAGCCTCACCGGCTGCCCCCAATGCGGTGACCAAAAAGGCGCCGAGCGCGGCGACCGCGGTGATGATTGTGTTCCTCATCGAGTTCCCTTTCCGAAGGGAGTTAGCGACGAGGGTTACAGTCGACGACCGGCCGGCGCGCCTTTACGCTGGCGGCCGTGGATTTCCGCGTCTTCGTCGAACCCCAGCAAGGTGCCACCTACTCCGATCAGCTCGCGGTCGCCCATGCCGCAGAGGCGCTGGGCTATTCGGCGTTCTTCCGGTCGGATCACTACGTAGCGTTGAGCGGCGACGGGTTACCCGGCCCGACCGACTCCTGGGTGACGCTCGCCGGCATCTCGCGTGAGACGTCGACGATCCGGCTCGGCACGATGGTCACCTCCGCCACCTTCCGCCATCCCGGCCCGCTGGCGATCTCGGTCGCTCAGGTCGACGAAATGACCGGCGGCCGTGTGGAACTGGGCATCGGCGCCGGCTGGTTCGAGGCCGAGCACCAGGCGTATGCGATTCCGTTCCCGCCGCTGGGCGAACGCTTCGACCGGCTCACCGAACAGCTGCACATCATCACCGGCCTGTGGGCGACACCCGTCGGCGAGAAGTTCGACTACCCCGGAACGCACTACACCGTGGTGGAATCCCCGGCCCTGCCCAAACCCACGCAGTCACCGCACCCGCCGATCATCATCGGCGGCGGCGGCGCCAAGCGCACACCCGCGCTCGCGGCGCAGTTCGCCGCCGAATTCAACATCCCGTTCGCGCCGTTGGACGTGACCAAGACTCAGTTCGAGCGTGTGGCGGGGGCGCTGGCCGAGGCCGGCCGATCGCCCGACTCGCTCACCTACTCGGCGTGTTTCGCGGTGTGCGCGGGGCGCGACGATGCGGAGATCGCGCGGCGCGCGGCCGCGATCGGCTGGGAGATGGACGAGCTGCGCAGCAACTCACCGATGGTGGGAACTCCCGCAGAGATCGCCGACAACCTCGGCGCATATATAGAGGTGGGCGTCCAACGGGTTTACCTGCAGCTTCTCGACATGTCCGACCTCGACCACCTGGAGTTCTTCGCCACCCAGGTGGTACCGCAGTTCGACTGACCGGCGTCTGGCTGCGGCTCGCGGCTACTATCACTGGCCATGGCAGGTCAGGACCACGACGACTACGACGACGAGCAGTCGTCGTCGGCTACGCCGTGGTACAACCGAACCCCGGCGCTCGTCGGGGCGAGCGTGGCCGGCCTCGCCGTGATCGGCATTCTCATCGCAGCGGTGACGTTCGTGTCGCGCCAGTTCAACGAGCCCGACCAGGCTCCGCTGAACTTCGTCGAGCCGTCGTTCTCGGCGACTGCCACCCACTCGCCGTCGACGCCGACCACGACCGCGACGATCACCAGCACCAGTCCCCCGGTCACCACTGACATCGACGCACCATCGTCCACCACCACCTCCTCGTCATCCGATACATCGAGCGGCACCGACACGTCGACCCCCACCCGGACCGCGTGGACCAAGCCGTACACACCGCCAAGCGGCGCCGAATCGCCGCCCAGTACGACGCGTCGCGGCCCCCGCACGAATGTGACGCGCACGCTCTATCCGCAGCCCTGAGCGCTTACTATCGGTGCCCGTGGCGCGCTACGGACCTCCCGACGACCCCAACTACTCCGACCAGGAACCGACCCGGTACGCCAACTACGGCGATCAGACCAATCAGGGCAACTATGGCCAGCGGCCGTACCCGCCGTCCGGTGAGCCGAGCCCACTGCCGACAGAACCGCTGCCCTGGTATCGCAAACCCGTGGCGCTGGTCGCATTCGGCGCCGTCGGCGCGGTGCTGATCGCGTTGATCCTCTTCGGGCTGGTCAAGCTGCTCACCGGCGGCTCATCACCGGAAAGTCCGACCACGCTCACCCCGATCACCCGGAGCACGACGTCGGTGACCGCGCCGACAACCACGACGGCCGCCACCACAACAGAGCCGACCACCGAGCAGACCACGACCACGACGACCACCGAGCCCACCACGACGACGACCACTACCACGACCACCACGACAACGACGACCGAACCAAGCGTCAGCACGAGCACGAGCACGGTCACCCAGACCGTCACCGTTTCACCACCGGGCGGGTGAGTGACCCGCGCCGCCTACGCACACGACGCCGTCGTCATCCTCGATGCCGGCGGGGACTCCCGCGCGCCCGGCGGTGCGATAACCGTTGCGCTGTGCGGACATTGGGACCACGAGCCGCCGTGTCCGCTGGCACCTCACCACACCGATGCAACACCCGCAGGCGACGAGATGCTTCGGCTACGGGTACTGTTTGCCGCCGATCCCGCCGACGAGGAGCGGGTGCGCTCGTTGATCACACAGGCGTTGTCGTCGGGCCGGCTGACCGGTCCCGACGGCCGGGTTACCAGGTGGATGGTGAAGTCCAGCGGCGCCGATAGTGTCCGTCCGGAGGAAGCCGACCACGCGGCGTGGCTCGTTGCGTCCTAGCGGCCTCTCGCGGCATATTCAGCGACCAGCGCCTCTGCGCTGCGCACCGCGGCCCGGCAGGCGCGGGTGGTGAACGGATCGTTGAGGGGATGGTCGGCGCGGCGGCGCCACCGCTGAGCTGCCGCGAACGCTGCCCGCGGCCCGTCGTAGGGCGCGTCGGGCTGCAGGCCCAGCCGGCTGGCGGCGTCGGTGCCCAGGCCTCCGATGATGCGCCGCAGCGACGCCATCTCGTCTTCGTTCAATGTCGTTGGACGCGAACGTAATTGGCTCAACAACCGAAGCTCTTCAAAGGCATGCGTATCCGCAAGCAGCGGATCGATGTCGGCGAGGATGTAGCGCGTCGCATAGATAGGGTTGGTCTGCACGAACCGCCGCAGCGACAGCAGCGCGGTATGCGCCTTCAACAGATCCGAACGTTGCGCGAACTGCTGGTCGATGACGTCGCGCAGCGCCACCAGCCCACTGCGCTCCAGCAGCTCGTCGGCCAGCGCCACCGAATCGCTGACACCGGCGCGCAGCACCGCGATCGAGATCCTGATGCCGAACATGCCGAACCGGTGCAACAGGGCGGCCCGGGTGGCGGCATCGACGGGCAACGAACTGTCCTCCCGCACGAAGCGGTCCACCGACAGCATCGCCTTCGTGAGCTCGGCGGCGTCCACCCCGGCCAGCTTCTCCAGCGCCACGAACTCGCTCTGCCGCAACGTGCGGGCAGTCAGCGCCAAAAGCCCGGACACCGGCACCACGGCCTGGCAGATGCCGGTCTTGTCCATCTCGCTGGTGAACCGTTTGGCCACATCCTTGGCCGAGAGCATCGCGTCGATCCGGCCCGCGCCGATCTCGTCGGCCCGCGACGCGACCCCGATCACGCCGAGCGCTCCGGCCGATCCGCCAACCAGCTCACCGATCTGCTTGAGCAGCGCGATGTCCGCGGCATTCAACGTGCGAAGCAGGAACACCACCGCGTCGACGCGCGGCACCCCGTCCTCGGGCACCAGCAGCCGCAAGGTGCGTTGGGAGACATCACGCGACAGCGACGACGTGCCCGGCGTGTCGATGACGGTCGCGTCGGTCAGCTCGGCGGCGGGCCATTCCACGTCCAGGTCGACGACGTCTTCGGGGTCGAGGCTGGCGAAGTCGAACGTCAGCCCAGCCGATCCGTTCGAGCCACGGGCGATCGGCACATTCGAGCGCCTGCCACCGCGGTGGTTGGCCGTCACCTTCGGGATGGGACCGTGCCGGAACCAGGTGACGATGCGGGTGGCTTCGGTGGCGTCGGTCGGCGCGATGTCTTCGCCCACAAGCGCATTCACGAGCGTTGACTTGCCCGCCTTCAACGTCCCCGCCAGTGCGATGCGGATCGGCTGGTTGAGCCGATAGCCGATGCGCTCCAGTTCGTTGTGCACGTCGGGTCGATTCCGGTACGTCGGATCGTTGCGGTACGCCTGGATGGTTCCGCCCAGGATCGCGCGCACCTGATCGCTCGTGCTCATCCCGGGCTACCTCGGCTGTCCTCCCACTCGGCGATAACCGAATGTTCAGCTTATGCATCGCTGGTCATTCGACAACTTCGCCCCAGACGACTGCGCTGATATTGAGATCGACGCAGCCGTCGTCGATGGCATGGTCGTGGTGCGGTTCGTCGTCCTCCGGCGGGTTGGGGTAGTCGTCGACCGGCGCCGGGCCGCCTTCCTCGATATGCGGCGTGAACAGGTCGCAGAGGGCCTTGTTGGGTGTGAGCGCCTGGTCGGGGTCGTCGACAAACGAACGGAGATTGGCTGGATCGCGGAACAAGCCAGTCAAGAAATCGCGGATCGACAAGATGGACTCCCACCGGGTGGTTTACGTGGTTCCCACGGGCTCGCGGGCCGCTTCGGTGGCGCCGGGCGCCAAATTGACCGCGTGATCGGTCACCTGTTTGAGAATGTTCAGCTGCCGCTCGAGTTCGCGGACGCGGTTGACGCGTTCGTTCTCCTCCAACTGCGCTGACGCGATCGTCGCCTGCAGCGACTCGTTGAGCGAGCGGGTGGTCTGATTGGCGATGCCGCGGTAGTGGTCGCGCAGCTGGCGCTGAATCCCCTTGAGCCGGTCTCGCGATTCCTTGGTGACGACGAACGAAACGTCGTCAACGAAACGCCGCATGTTCATCTTCGCCTCGCCGCGCACGCGCATCATGCGGTTCTCCATGTCGTCCTTGTAGGTCTTGCGGCCCAAGAGAAAGCCGGCGCCCAGCGACAACGGATTGAACATCCCCAACCCGGCGAACGATGTCAGCATTCCGAACATCAGCACGCCGCCGTACGAGCCGCGCATGCCGGTGACGACCTTGTGCCCGGCCTTGATGGGCTTGGCTTCCAGCTTGGAGAGCGACTTGATTTCCCCGAGGCTGGCACCCATTTCGCGGGCGTCGAGCTGTGGCATCTTGATCGCCTCGAGCCCCGCCTCGACGAACGTCCGAGCTACCTCCTGGGCAAGCACCTCGGCACGCTGGTAGGCCCACACGAAGTTGTCGCCGACGGCGGTGGCGATCGCATTCTCCAGCTCGGCGCCGATCTCGGCCCAGTGATGAGTCGGGTCGGTGGTGTCGATCACGTGCTCGGTGTGCTGGGTGATGGTGCGGAACCGACCGCGCAGGTCGTGGTCGACATCGGCTGCCAGATCGGCGATTCCGTCGTTGAGCTCCTGCTGCCACAGCGCGGTCTGCTGAAGAGCGTCCTGGGCTTCCTGCTTGCGCTGTTCGAGTTCGGCCTTCAATCGGTCGCGGGCATCCGGATCGTTGACTGCCGACAGCTCGGAGTCCGCGGCAAACGTCAAATGCTCGGCAGCGGAGCGGATCTCGGCGAGCACCTGGTCGCGCACCCGGTCGTTCTCCCGGGATAGCACCTTCTCGCTGAGGAACTTCACGATCGCCGGGAAGTTGGACTCTTCGTTGAGTTCCTTGTCGTTGAGCTGGATGGCGTGGCTGCGTAACAGCGACGACGCCGGAATCATCGGGATCGACAGCCCTGCGCGCTGCAGATGCGCCTTGTTGACCTCGACGATCTCGCGCCAGTGCGGGTAGAGGTCGGTCTTGGTCGCGACAATCGTTGCAACCGGGCAGATTTCAAATGCCTGACGGATGAACGTCATCTCGGGGTCGGTGAACTCCTGACTGGTGTCGCTGATCATCAGCATGGCATCCGCGTCTGGCAGCAGTCCGAGAGTGGCTGACAGATGCGGCTGAGCATGACCGCCGACGCCGGGGGTGTCGACGAACACCAACCCACCCTTGAGCAGGGGGCTGTTCGCGGTGACCGCGACTCGGAGTACCTGCCGGCCACCTGCCGCGGGATGGCGACGCAGATCGTTTTTGATGTCGGCGATGGGGATCTCTATCGCAGCAGGCTCGGCACCGTCATCGCCGGCGAGGATAAGCTTCGCCGTGGCCTGTTCGCCGTAGGACACCATCGTGGCGACCACCGTGGACTCGTCGTCGCCGACGCGGGAGACCGGCACATTCAGCAGCGAGTTGAGCAGCTGGCTCTTGCCCTGTTTGAGCTGACCGGCGATCACGACGCGGATCTGCGGGTCGCTGATCCGCTCCTTTGCCTTGGCCATCCGCTCGGCCAGATCGCCGCGGTCCTGAGTCTCGGCGATCTTGATCGTGTGGTCGATCAATTCAACGATGACCTTGACCTTGCGGGGGTCATTCGGTTGCGTCATGGTGTCCCTTTTGTGTTGCCGCCGTTGCTCCAACGGTAGGCGTGCCAACTGGCGGGGACCTGAGTTCGGTCCCCGCCAGCTGCGCTATTTCGTTGTACCTCTCGGTCAGAACAGGTCGACGTCCACACCCTGGTGGATGTCGGTGGTCTCGTGAACCGAGTTGTCGATGTTGTTGTGGCTGTCGTGCGTCGAGTTGTCGGTGTTGTGGCTGTTCGACGAGTTGTCATCGTGGCTTGCGTCGATGTTGCCGGAGATGTCGCCACCATGGGTTTCGACGTTGGTGACGTCGCCGCCGGCGGTGGTGGTCGTGGTTTGCGTGGGAGCGATGACCACCCCGCCGCCGGCCCCACCTGTCGCGGCGCCGCCGTCGCCCCCACCACCGGTGAGGATGCCGCCGCCATGGCCACCGTCGCCACCGGACGCACCGCCACCGCTGGTGTCGATGTCGCCAGTCTTGACGACCGGACCCTCGTTGCCCTGGATGATGTCGCCGCCGCCGGTCTCTTGCGAGTTGTCCTCGACGTCGTTGCCGTTGCCCACGATGACGGGCGAGTGGTCGCCGGCGGCGATGTCGCCGGTGTTGGCGTTGTTGTGATCGCCGTCCTGCTTCACCGAGCCATCCGTGAGGATGTCGCCGTCGTTGTCTCCGTTGACCACCACGCCGCCGTGATCGGCGGTGTTCGTGGTCTTATCGCCGAAGGTGACGTCACCGAAGTCCAGGTTGACACCGCCCTGCTGCACGTCGTGGCCGGCCTCGGGGCTCAAGATATGGGGATCGTTGTTGCTCAGCACGTCATTGTGGCTCAGCGTGTCGTTGTTGCTGAAGGCCTGGGTCTCCGGCGCGAAGACATGCTGCGGGGTGAAGGCGATGCCGTGGGTCTCGGCGACCGCCTGCTGCAACCCCTGCACCGGGTTACCGCCGCCGTGGATGACAGCAGCCGGTGCCACGGTCGCGGCGACGGCCTGCACCTGCGCGGCGGTCACGTTCTGAACGCCGGCGTTGGTCATTGCACGGTCGGGGTCGTTGACGAAGGCCTGCGCCTGAACCGGGTCGCGGAACAGGTCGAGAATCCAGTCGATCACGTTGGTCATTTGGGTGGTCCTTTGCTGTGTGTGTTGTGGAAGCTGGTCGCCGGCTGTCCGGCGAACTGATGACAACGTTATGGACCGGACGACGTTGGAGAAACGGGGTCAGAGCCCGTCCCTACGAGATCGCATCCCGGGATAGTGGCGGGGTCCCTATTAGGGGATTAGGGGGTTATTAGGGGGCGGTGCGAGCGCGGTCCACTGGCCTGAAGTCGGCTTCATTTCCGCAGGAAAATCGCCAAAAGAAAAGCCCGGCCGTGGCGGGCCGGGCTTCTCAACTGCCGAGTGGAACTAGTCGAAGATGTCGAAGCCGGAGTTGTCGGGTTCGAGGTGGTGATCCTCGGGGACCGAATGGCTCCAGTCGTCCTCGAGATGGGTCTCATGAGCGTCGATGACCGGCGCATCGTCGATCACCGGGCCGTCGAACTGCAGCGACGGGTCGTCGGCACCCGCCACGTCCGGCACGCCGGCGTCGGCGAGCACGTCGACCCCCGGATGCACGCCGGCGTCGGGTTCTGTGACGAGATGGTCGGCCATCGTATGCACCTCGTCGACCGCGACGACGGGCACATGGTCGTCGAACGCATCGAATGCGGCCGTTGCCGCGCCACTTGCCCAGACATTGCTTGCGTGGTCGTCAACCACAGCGTCGGCACTCGTCGAGGGCACCGCCATGGACAGCGATTCTGAGACGACCGGAATCAGATTGTTGACGTCCACGCTGGTCACGTCCGTCAGATGGGCGTCGGCGATAGCCTGCCCCGGATCAGCGGCGTAGGCTGCGGCGGCGTCGGGGTCACGCACCAACGACATCACGAAGTCGAGTAGCGAGTTTGCCATAGAACACCCTCCTTCCCATTGCAGATGTATGCGGCGATAGCCCGAAGGCTTGATCCGATGCTATCGACGGACGCGCCGCCGATGATCGGTGCCAAACCCAGCTCTGCCGCACCGGTGTTAGGGGACTGACCGTTAGGGGTTCCCCCGCCATTAGGGGGATCCGCCGGTTCCGGCCATCCTGAGCCGCTATCGTGAGCACCGGCCGATCTCGCGGGGCCAAACACGAGGGGAAATTGACGTCCTCCCCGGATTGAAGTCCGGGGATTTCAACCCCCATCCATTGACTTACGGGGCAGGAGTAGAGAGTTGAGGTTCACGGTTCGCAGACCGCCCGCTGGCGAGGTCTCCCCGTGCGGTCACCGCCCGTCCGGCGGCGATGTTGCGTGCAGCGTTGACGTCGGCGTTGCACCGTACAGCAGTGCAGGCTTCGCACTCGAAGACCGCTTGCCTCTTGCGGTTTCCGGGCGCAACGTGCCCGCACGCGGAGCATCGTTGCGACGTGTAGGCAGCCGGAACCTGCTCGACCCGGCCCAAAGCCTTGTGCTGCAAACGTACGACCAGCTGGCCCCAGCCGCTTCGGCTGATTACGCGGTTGAGCCCACGTTTCTGAGCGACACGGGCACCCGGTTGCTCGACGGTGCCGCGTGCAGAGTGCGTCATTCCTCGCACGTCCAGAGCCTCGACCCTGATCACGTCGAACCGCCGCGCCAGGTCGGTGCTGGTCTTCTCCACCCAGTCCTTACGCCGGTCCCTCTCGCGGGCTTTCAGCCTTGCGTTCGCGCGTTTCGTCTTCTCGCGGCGATGGGAACCGCGCCTGGCGCGGGCCAACCGCTGCTGCAGCATCTTCAACCGTTTCGACTCACCCGGGGTAAGACCCGGGGCCTGCAGCAGCTCACCGGTAGACAGCGCGGCCGACACGGCAACACCGCGGTCGATGCCGACCACGCTGCAGTCCCCTGGACCGGTGATCGGGTCGGGGACGTGGGCGAACGCGATATGCCAGCGGCCAGCCCGATCACGAGTAACCCGGTAGGACTCGACACCCTCCGGCGCCGGTCGCGACAACCGGAACCGCATCCACCCGACCTTGGGAATCCAGACCCGACCAAGGCGGCGGTTCAGCCGCTCGACATGATGCGGTTTCACAGCGACCTGCCGAAACCCTTCATGCACGCCGGCCTTACGCCACCTCGGGCGGCGATGCGTGTCACTGAAGAAGTTCCGCATGGCCTGCGCGAAATCCCGCAACGCCTGCTGCTGCACCGTCTGACTTCCAGCCCCAAGCCACCCGTACTCGGCGCGAGCCTCCGTCAACTGCGCGGCCTGCTCCAGATACCCGGGAGCCTTGCGACCCGGCTGCCAATGCTGCTGCTGCTCCACCGCCAAATTCCACACATACCGCGCGTCCCGACAATGCGGCAACAATGCCTGCTCCTGCTCAGAAGTCGGCAACAGCCGAAACCGCGACATATCCGCACCGTAACCACCGACACCGACATCCCCAGTCCTAGCACGCCCGCACCCCTCGGGATCAGCTTCCTCGGACTGAAATCCAGGATTTCCAGCCGAAAGAAACCTCGATGAGCGACTCACTTGGGTTGTCGATTGGCATGACCAACTTGGTGGCGGCCCGAATCGGCCGCGCCCCGGTCATGCGGCGTTCCGTTCTCACGCTATTCAACGATCGCGCCCCCGAAGTCGGCGTGCCGGGCGAGAACCCGAGCCTGAATGCGCCCGGAATCGTGTTGAGCGGTTTCGTCGAGCGGGTTGGCGATCCGGTTCCGCTGGTCGCCGCCGACGGATCCCCGCACCGCGGCGAGAGGGTGCTTGTCGAAGCCCTCGACTCGATGGCGCGCACGGTCGGCGGCGGCGCTCCCATCGCGATCGCCGTGCCCGCACACTGGGGACCAGCAACCATCGGTGCCCTGCGGGGTGCGCTGCGTGCAAAGCCAAGCCTGGCGCCGGACGGTCTGCCCGCGGCGCTGATCCCGGATTCGGTCGCGGCGCTCACCGCACTTCAGGCCGCACCGGGCTTGCCGTCAAACGGCGTCGTCGCGCTGGTGGACCTGGGTGGCAGCGGCACCAGCATCACACTGGCCGACGCCGGTGCGAATTTTGACCAGATCGGCGAGACGGTCCGCTATCCCGACTTCTCCGGCGACCAGATCGACCAGGTACTGCTGAACCATGTGGTGGCTGGAATCGGCGAAGCCAACAATGCCGATCCCACCGGCACGCTGGGCCTCGGATTGCTGGCCCGGCTGCGCGACGAGGCCCGGCAGGCCAAGGAGCGACTGTCCGCCGAGACGGCGACAGTGGTGCCCGCGGAGCTGCCCGGCTTCAACTCCGACGTCAGGGTGACCCGCAACGAGCTGGAGAACCTCATCGCGGAGCCGCTGGCCGGTCTGCTCAATGCCATCGAAGAAACGTTGCAGCGCAACAACGTTCCGGTAGCTAATGTGTCCGCCGTCGCGACCGTCGGCGGCGGGGCCAACATTCCGCGGGTCACGCAGCAGCTGTCGGAACGGCTGCGCGCCCCCGTCGTCACCACACCGCAGTCGCAGCTCAACGTCGCAGCGGGCGCCGCGCTGATGGCCGACCGCGGACTGGAGGCAGACGCGCCCACCGGGATGGCGCCGACCGGGCTGGCGGCCGCCGCGGACGCGCCGACGGGCATGGCCGCTGCAGGCTGGGCTACCGGCGCGGCGGGGCTGGCAGCCTCCGAGTCGGCCTCTGACGGTGCTGCGTCGGCGACGTTCCGCGCGCTGGCCTGGTCGCAGGACGATGCGCCTGGCGGAGAGCCGGTGCCCTATTCCGGCGAGGACTACACCTTCGACCAGGGGCCCACCGACGCCCGCCCGCAGGTCGCTTTCGCGCACGAGGAAGAGGGCTACGAGCCCGAGCCGGGGCCGCTGCCCTGGTACAAGCGTCCGCCGATTCTGTTCGGGGCGGCGGCCGCGGCCGTGCTGCTGGCCATCGGCGGGCTGGCGGTCACCCTCACCAGCACCAGCGGCAGCACCGGCCCGGTGACCGAGACGGCCACTCACGTCGAGACGGGCCCGTCACCCGGGCAGCCGCCGACTTCGGCACCGCCGCAGACGATCACGGTCACCGGACCCAACGGCGAGCCGAGCACCACCGTGGTGCAGCCGCCCCCGCCATCGAGCACGACCACGACGTCGCCCACGACGACGACCACAACCACCGCAACCACAACCACAACCACAACCACAGCCACCACGACGACAACGACCACGACAACGCCGCCGACCACCACGACGACACCGCCCACTACCACCCAGCCCACGACGACGCAGCAGGTGACCACCACCACGGCCGCTGCGTTGTCGCCGATCACGACCACTCAGCCGTGACCCATGGCCAGACCGGCGTCAGGACCGCTGACCGATATCCCGCCGGCCGCGCGCGACACCGTGGCGACGCTGCTTGCAGCGCCGACCGCCCCGGTCAAGGTGCTGGTGTCCGGAGGCATCGGCACCGGTAAGAGCTCTGTTCTCGCGGCCATCCGCTCGGCGCTGCGCGAAGCCCAGGTGGCGGTGCTGACGAGACCGCCACGGGACGGCGACGATTCGGCCGCGGCGGTCGTCATCGACGACGCGCACCTGCTTGACGACCAAGAACTCGGCCGCCTCGGCGAGCTGGTCGCCAATCCGGCGTCGACGGTCGTGGTCGCCGCCCAACCGCTCGTCCACCACGCGGGGCTGCGCTCGCTCGTCGTCACTATCGAGCGCGAAAACCCGGTGGTGTCGCTCGGCGCGCTCAGCCCGGCGGACGTCAACCGTATCGCGACCGAAACACTCGGTGCCCCAACGACTTCCGAGATCAACCGGTCGCTGATGGTGGCGACGGCCGGCCTGCCATTCCTGCTGCAGCCCGCAATCGCGGCGGCGGCGTCACCCGATGGCGAGGACGCCAAGACTGGGGGCACTCCCCACGCAGGCGGGGGGCCCACCCGCTTGCGGGGGACGATCATGCAGGCCGCCAAGTTCGCGTTGATCGAGCGGCTGCGCCGGCTGGACGAACCAGTGCTCGACACGCTGCTGGTGTCCTCGCTGAGCCCGGAGCTCGGGCCCGACGACGTGGCGGGGGCGCTGCGAGTCGGCGCCGAAGACGCGCAGGTACTTGTCGACCGCGCCCGCGCCAGCGGCCTGATCGAGCCGTCGCACAGCCACGCGTTCCTGCGATCGGTGCACCTCTGCATCGCCGGGATCATCGGCACCGCGCGCCACCACGATACTGAGCTCGCACTGCTGGTGTCGCAGATCGAATCATCAACGCTCTCAGCGGATCTCGCGTTGCGGATGGCCGAACACGGGCTACAGGACGACCGGCTGGCCACCGCGCTGGCCGACCTGGCGTCCCGCACCCGCGGCCAACCGGCGCGGACGGCACGGCTCTACCGGGCCGCCGTCGATGCGGGCGCGACGGGCCTGTCCGCGCGGCTGGCCGACGCGCTCGCGCTGACCGGTGATTGCATCACCGCCGGTCGGCTCACCGACGAACTGTTGGGCTCCGAGGACGCGGCTGAGCGCGCCGGTGCAGTCCGGATCGCCGCCAGCATTGCCATGCACGACGGCGGCGCGGCGCAGGCGGCCGACCTATTCCGTTGGCTCGGGCCGTATCCCGACGCCTTCGTCAGCGCCGCGGGCGCGATCGTTGCGGTCGCCGCCGGCGACCTCGAGGCCGCCAGGGGGGCACTGAGTGCCGAGAGCGCCGGGCCCCCGACGTCGACCGCGCGCGCCGCGCGCAGCCTCGCCGAAGGTCTGCTGCTGTCGCTGGATCAGCCGTTCCCGATCGCCATCGCACGGTTGGGCCAATCGATCACCGCCGAACAGCAGCCGGCGGGCGTCGGACCGGACACCCCCGCCGCACTGGTCACACTGGCGGCGCTGCACGGCGGCGACCCGGTGCGTGCCCGCAGTGTGATCAGCCGCGTCGTGCGCGCAGGAAGCCAGGCGGACAGCGCAGACGAATCCTTTGCTGCCCACCGGCACCGCCTGCTGCTCGGCTGGGTGCGGATGCAGGACGGGCAACTGCCCGCGGCAACCGCCGACGCCGCCTCGACTGCCGATGCCACGCTTCACCGCCGTGACGCGCTCTGGGCTGCGGCGCTGCAGACGGCGGTCGCCAGGCGCAGCGGCGACAGCGGCGCGGTGCAGAAGCATTGGTATGCCGCGATGGAAGTGCTTGCCGAGTACTCGATCGACCTTTTCTCTTTGTTGCCGCTGGGCGAACTGTGGGTGGCTGCGGCCAGGATGCGTCAGGTCGACCGACTGCAGCACACCCTGACCGAAGCATTCGCACTGCTCGAGTCGCTCGGCAATCCCGTGCTGTGGTCGGTGCCGCTGCACTGGGCCGGGGTACACGCCGGGATCCTGGCCAATTCACCGGAAGCGGTTGCGCCACACGGCCAGGCGTTGACCGCCGCTGCGGCCCACAGCGCATTCGCCAAGGCGCTGGCCACCGCCGGTCGAAGCTGGCTTCGGGTGCTGGCCAATCACGTCGACACCGACGAGGTGACGGTGGCGGCGCGGGGCCTGTCGCAGTTCGGCCTTACCTGGGACGCCACCCGATTGGCCAGCCAGGCCGCCCTGCAGACCCCCGACGGCCGCGTTTCCGGCGCGATGCTGCAACTGGCGCGCGACCTCAAACAGACCGCCGCGATCGATGAGGCGCCCGGACTCGAAGCGGTGACCACCGTCGCGGAAGGTGCGCGCGCCGGCGCGTCGCGGCCCGTCTCCTCCAGGTTGTCCGACCGCGAGCGTGAGGTGGCCGAACTGCTGCTGCTCGGCATGCCGTACCGGGACATCGGCAGCCAGCTGTTCATTTCGGCCAAGACCGTCGAGCACCATGTCGCGCGGATCCGGCGCCGGCTCGGCGCCGAGTCGCGATCGGAGATGCTGTCGATGCTGCGTGCCATGCTCGCGCCTCAGGGCTGAGCCCCCAACGCGGCCGAATCCCCTATTCGAGATCCCCTATGGGTGCGGTCCAGCGACGGGTCCGGTACCGGATTTGCTGGACGACCGATCGCCATACGGTCGTTCGCATGTTGAATTCGCCAGGCAATCACGGCCATTCGTTGGGCCTCTCGGTCGGCGCGACGAACCTCGCCGGCACCCGGGACGGGCAGTCCGCCGTCATCCGACCCGCCGAGCTGACGCTGCGTGGCCACCGCCTCACCGGGTTCGTCGACCGTGTCGGTGATCCAGTGCCGCTGATCGCCCCCGACGGCTCGAAGTACCGGTCCGAAGACCTGCTCGCCGACGCCCTCGGCTCGATGGCCCGCGCGTTCACCGACGGCGCGCCGGTGTCGGACGTGGCCGTCACCGTGCCCGCGCACTGGCGCGCGTCGGTCGTCGACACCCTGCGCAGGAATCTGCGCGGCCGGCTGCCGGTGGTTTCCGACGCGACCGCGGCGCTGACGGCGTTGCGCGCCATTCCGGGCCTGCCGACGCACGGCGTCATCGTGCTGTGCGACTTCGGTGGCAGCGGCACCAGCATCACGCTGGCCAATGCGGCGAGGGACTTTTCGCCGTTCGGCGAGACCGTGCGCGTTCCCGACTTCTCTGGTGACCACATCGATCAGGCACTGCTGACGCATGTAGTCGCCGGATTGGGCGACGCTTCGCACTCCGATCCGTCGAGCACCGCGATGGTCGCATCACTGGTGCGGCTGCGCGACGACTGCCGCGGCGCAAAGGAACGGCTGAGCGCATCGACAGCGACGGCCGTCGTCGCCGATCTGCCCGGACACGGCGCCGACATCCGCGTCACGCGCACCGAACTCAACGACCTGATGCACGCGCCGCTCTCGGAATTCCTTGCGGTGCTTGACGAAACGCTGGAACGCTACGGCGTGCCTGCGGCGAGCGTCTCGGCGGTCGCCACCGTCGGCGGTGGTGCCCGCATTCCTTTGATCACCCAGCGGCTCTCCGAGCACCTGCGCGCACCCGTCGTGACCACGCCGCACCCACAGCTCACCGCGGCCGAGGGCGCGGCGCTCATCGCCTACCGGAGCCGGGTCGTCGACACGGCCACCGCGCTGACGCCGACGGCGCCCGCTGCTGCCCCCACCACCGCAACGATTGCGACCGCGGACCCCTCGTCGGCACTGGCGTGGTCCGAAGACGCCGCCAGCGAGGACGTACTGCCCTACAGCGACGTGACCGACTCCCGGCCCGAGGTGCACTTCCGCCACGAGGAATGGCAGGACGCACAGCAGCCTCGGCGTGGCTTACTGGTGCTGTTCGGTCTGTCGGCGGTCGCCGCGGCCATCGCTGCGGCCGTGTTCGGCATCACCCTGCTCAGCGACACCACCACCACTCCGGTCGAAGCGGCGACCACCTCGACCACCTCCCCCGCGCCTGCGGCGCCGGCCAGTTTCCCAGCTACCCCGGCGCCGCAGGCCCCCCAAGTGACCACCGTCGTCGTGCAGCAGCCCCCACCGCGGTCCTATCGCGCGCCGCAGCAACCGAGTATGCAGGCGCCGGTGACGCACAACGCGCCGCCGACGACGATGCCTCCTACGACGTCCAAGCAACCGCCGACGACGGACCCGACACCGCCGCCGACGCCACCGACGTCACCGCCGACATCTCCTAAGCCGCCGCCGATCGATCCCGGACCCGGCAACGGGGGAACCGGAACAGGCGGAACCGGTGCAGGCAACGGTGGAACCGGGACCGGTACAGGCAACGGTGGAACCAGTACCGGCGGAACCAGTACCGGCGGAGCCGGCTCGGGCACACCGAGCGGCACCGGAAACACGGACGCCTCCACGGGCACCGCAGGGACCACGACCGCGCCCAAGGTGCACTAAGGGCAGCCTTCGTAGCGGCGTTTCCCTGCAAGATGCAACTATGAGCCAGGCTGAGCAGGCCCTGAGCGAAAGTTACTGGCCAGTAACGTGCGATAAGTTACCCTTGAGTAACTTAGAAATCCGGGAGGCACGCGGTGGAAACCCAGATGCTGATCAGGCTCGTCGTTGGGCTTGGACTGACGGCACTCGTGCTGGTGTTCGCCGGCAAGCGTGTGCTGTGGCTGACGACCCTGATCCGCTCCGGCCAGAAGACCAGTGAAGAGAACAACCGCAAGGACCACCTCGGCAAGCGGATCACCATCCAGATCGAAGAGGTGTTCGGGCAAACCCGGCTGCTGCGGTGGTCGATCCCCGGCACCGCACATTTCTTCACGATGTGGGGCTTCTTCATCCTCGCGACGGTCTACCTGGAGGCCTACGGCCTGCTTTTCGCCCACGATTTCGCCATCCCGTTCGTCGGCCATTGGGATGCGCTCGGCTTCCTGCAGGACTTCTTCGCCGTCGCGGTGCTGCTCGGCATCGGCACGTTCGCCGTGATCCGAATCGTGCGCGAGCCCAAGAAGCACGGCCGCGACTCGCGGTTCTACGGATCGCACACCGGCGGGGCCTGGCTGATCCTGTTCATGATCTTCAACGTCATCTGGACGTACGCCCTGGTGCGCGGTGCGGCGGTGAACACCGAGACCCTGCCGTACGGCAACGGCGCGTTCTTCTCGCAGCTGATGGGCTGGGTCCTGCACCCGCTGGGCCACACCGCCAACGCATGGATCGAGACGATCGCGTTACTGCTGCATATCGGCGTCATGCTGGTGTTCCTGCTGATCGTGCTGCACTCCAAGCACCTGCACATCGGCCTGGCGCCGATCAACGTCACGTTCAAGCGACTGCCCAACGGGTTGGGCCCGCTGCTGGCTGTGGAGTCCAACGGGGTCCCGATCGACTTCGAGGATCCCGCCGAGGATGCGGTGCTGGGGCGAGGGAAGATCGAGGACTTCACGTGGAAGGGCTACCTCGACTTCACCACGTGCACCGAGTGCGGGCGTTGCCAGTCGCAGTGCCCGGCGTGGAACACCGGAAAGCCGTTGTCTCCCAAGCTCGTGATCATGAACCTGCGCGACCACCTGTTCGCCAAGGCGCCGTACATCCTTGGCGACAAGGAGACGCCGCTGGAGAACACCCCGGAAGGCGGCCTCGGCGAGGAGCTGGGCGGCGAGAAGTACGACGAGGAACACCACGTTCCCGAGTCGGGTTTCGAACGAATCATGGGCTCGGGACCGGCGCAGGCCACCCGTCCGCTGGTCGGCACCGCCGAGCAGGGTGGCGTAATCGACCCCGACGTGCTGTGGTCGTGCACCACGTGCGGTGCGTGTGTCGAGCAGTGCCCGGTGGACATCGAACACATCGACCACATCGTCGATATGCGTCGCTACCAGGTGATGATGGAATCGGAGTTCCCCTCCGAGCTCGGCGTGCTGTTCAAAAACCTTGAGGCCAAGGGCAATCCGTGGGGTCAGAACGCCAAGGACCGCACGAACTGGATCGACGAGGTCGACTTCGACGTGCCGGTGTACGGCAAGGACGTCGCCTCCTTCGAAGGCTACGAGTACCTGTTCTGGGTCGGCTGCGCCGGCGCATACGAGGACCGCGCGAAGAAGACCACCAAGGCCGTCGCCGAGCTGCTGGCAGC
>DASQCE010000674.1:0-3500 GCA_035634855.1 Mycobacterium sp. | reverse complement strand
GTGCACATCCGAGACGCCGTGCCGGGCAACATCAACCTGTCCGTCGGCCGCGGTGGCGTCGACTTCGGTGGCGGGCTCAAGACGCTCGCGGACGCGGGCTATACGGGTCATTTCGCACTGGAGCTAGAGACCCGCGACATCACCGACTCACAACGGCCTGCCGCCACCGCCAAAGCGGCTCATCTGATTTCCGACCTCATCTGAAGGAGAAACACCATGTCCGAAACCAAACGCACCGCCGTCATCACCGGCGCCACCTCAGACCGCGGCATCGGCAAGGCCGTCGCGCAGCGGTATGCACGGGAAGGCTGGGCGGTCGTGATCCTCGACCTCGATGGCGAGAAGTCGGCGAAAGTGGCCGCGGAGATCGGCAACCAATTCGCCATTCCCGCATTCGGTTACGCGATCGATGTCACATCCGAGGAGTCGGTGGCCGCAGCTCAGCACGCCGTTGCCGCAGAAGTGAACTCGGGCGCCCTGCCTCCGGTCGGCGCGCTTGCGAACATCGCAGGCATCACCTCTCCTGTCCCGTTCCTCGAGACCACGCTGGAGCTGTGGAACACGGTGATGGCCGTCAACGCCACCGGCACCTACCTGGTCACCAAGGCGTTTCTGCCGGACATGATCGACAACGGCT
The DNA here is from genome assembly GCA_035634855.1 of Mycobacterium sp. Lineage (GTDB taxonomy): Bacteria > Actinomycetota > Actinomycetes > Mycobacteriales > Mycobacteriaceae > Mycobacterium. Next base: position 2,863 of record DASQCE010000674.1, on the reverse strand, counting down.
GGGGTCGCATCGTCAACATGTCATCGGTCTCCGCGCAGCGCGGCGGAGGCGTGTTCGGCAAGGTGCCTTACTCGTCGGCCAAGGCTGCGATCCTCGGATTCACCAAGGCCCTGGCCCGTGAAATCGCCGACACGGGTGTCACCGTCAACGCCGTCACCCCCGGCGCCGTCGACACCAACATCCGCGTCGGTTCGACCGACGAGCAAGAGGCCAAGCTGGCGCGCGACATCCCTATCGGCCGCACCGCGACCCCCGAGGAGATCGCTGCTGTCATCACCTTCCTGTCCAGCGACGACGCCAGTTACCTGACCGGCACCACCGTCGACATCAACGGCGGCAGCCACATCCACTGACGGGACGAGACGATGACACGATTGTTCAACGACCCGGCCACCTTCACCGAGGACATGCTCGACGGTTTCCTCGACGCGAACTCCCGCTACGTGGTCGGCGTCGAGGGCGGAGTCGTGCGGGCGACAACGACACCGCCGGGCAAGGTCGCGGTCGTCGTCGGCGGCGGATCCGGCCACTACCCGGCGTTCTGCGGGGTGGTCGGTCAGGGCTTCGCCGACGGTGCCGTAGTCGGCAACATCTTCACATCGCCGTCTGCACGCGAAGCAGCCTCCGTCGCGCGCGCCGCGCACGGCGACGCTGGGGTGCTGTTGCTCACCGGCAACTACGCGGGCGACGTGATGAACTTCGGGCTGGCGACCGAACAACTCCGATCCGAGGACATCGACGCCCGGTTCCTGGTCGTGACCGATGACATCGCCAGTGCCCCGGCCGACGACATCACCAAGCGCCGCGGCATCGCCGGGGATTTCACCGTATTTCGTTGTGCCAGTGCCGCTGCCGAAGAGGGTGCCACACTCGATGATGTCGAGCGGGTGGCCCGCAAGACCAACGACGTCACCCGAACGCTCGGTGTCGCGTTCGACGGTTGCACGCTGCCCGGCGCCGACCGACCGCTGTTCACGGTGGCGCAGGGCACCATGGGATTGGGTCTTGGCATCCACGGCGAGCCCGGGGTGTCCAGCCACGACATGCCCACCGCCGCCGACCTGGCAGCGCTGCTTGTCGACGGCGTCCTCGCTGAAACACCCTCTGGTGCAACGGATCGCGTCGCGGTCGTCCTCAACGGGCTGGGCCGAACCAAATACGAGGAACTGTTCGTCGTCTGGAAGACGGTGGCGACACGACTCGCCGCGGCCGGACTCACGGTGGTGCAACCCGAAGTTGGTGAACTTGTCACCAGCCTCGACATGGCCGGGTGCTCGCTGACAGTGACGTGGCTGGACGAGGAACTGGAGCGATTGTGGTGCTCCCCCGCTGATACACCGGCCTATCGCAAGGGCCAAATCGCAGGAACCACAGCCACATTGCGCGAACGCAGTCACACTCCCACACGCAACTCCGTTACGACGCCCACATTCATAGAGGCCGATGAATCGGCCCGCGTAGGTGGTCAGCACGTCGCACACGCGCTGAGGGCGATCGCCTCGCGAATGTTTGAGGCGGAAAGCGAACTCGGCCGGATCGACGCGGTAGCAGGCGACGGCGACCACGGCCGCGGCATGGTTCGCGGCACCGAGGCAGCCAGTGCCGCCGCCGACTCGGCGGCACAACGCGGAGGCGGAATCGGTTCGGTATTGGCCGCGGCCGGCGAAGCCTGGGCAGCGAAAGCAGGCGGCACGTCGGGCGTGTTGTGGGGCGCGGCGCTGTCCGCCGCCGGTCGCAGGCTCGGCGATCAGGGCACGCCGACTGACCTGGATGTGGCCAGCGCGTTGCGCGCAGGACACGACGCCCTTGTTGAACTCGGTGGTGCGCGCCGCGGCGACAAGACGATGGTCGACGCGCTCGCGCCATTCGTCGAAGCGGTCGAGTCCGCCGTGGGGTGCGGAATCGACTGGCGCGGCGCGTGGCTCGAATCGGTCGACGTGGCCAGCAAGGCCGCGGCGGGCACCGCTGACCTGCGACCCCGAATCGGCCGGGCACGACCGCTTGCAGAGCGCAGCCTCGGCACCCCGGATGCGGGCGCCATCTCGCTGGTGATGTGCATCGACACCGTTGCCGGATCTTTCCAAAACGAAGGGACATCGCGATGAGCCTGCGGATCGTCGTCGGCAGCGACGATGCCGGACTGCAGTACAAGCAGATCCTGCATCGCGACCTGGATGCCGACCCTCGAGTGACGTCCGTGGTGGACGTCGGCGTCGGACCCGACGAGCACACTGCGTATCCGCATGTCGCGGTGACGGCGGCGCGACTGATCGCCGACGGTGCTGCGGATCGCGCACTGCTGTTGTGCGGCACCGGACTTGGGGTGGCGATCAGCGCCAATAAGGTGCCGGGGATCCGGGCGGTCACCGCGCACGACAGCTTCTCCGTCGAACGGGCGATCCTGTCCAACGACGCCCAGGTGTTGTGCTTCGGCCAGCGAGTCATCGGTATCGAACTGGCCCGGCGCCTGGTCAGGGAGTGGCTCGGATACCGGTTCGACCCGGCGTCCGCGTCCGCGGCGAAGGTCGCGGCGATCTGCGAGTACGAAACCACCTGAACCGGCGTCACGGAGCAAGATATGCACCGTGACTCTCCTGACGTGGCACAAGGTCGACGCGCGGCCTGACGACGACTTCGTTGTCGCCCCCCACGAGCGACTGAGCTGGGCCCGCACCATCGGCATCGGCGCCCAGCACGTGGTGGCGATGTTCGGCGCCACTTTTTTGGTGCCTGTGCTGACGGGCTTTCCGCCTGCCACCACCCTGCTGTTCTCCGGGGTCGGCACCGTGTTGTTCCTGCTGATCACCGGGAATCGATTGCCGAGCTATCTGGGTTCGAGCTTCTCGGTGATCGCGCCGGTGAC
>DASQCE010000673.1:0-6970 GCA_035634855.1 Mycobacterium sp. | reverse complement strand
TCGATACTGCGGGCCTATGGGCAGCCGCGGCCGCATCCTCAACCGACCCCGTCTCGCCGTCGCCGTCGCCGAACTTTCGCACCAGCGAGATACCGAGCGAGATGCCGGATGTGGAGGTCATCGACAGTTCAGGGGAGCACGGATCCGATTACACCCCGTCCGGTGACCTTCAGCCCGTCAGGGCTCCTCTGGTGATCGCGCCGCCGCCGGTCGCGCCGCCGCGGCCGGTTGTACCGCCGGTCGCCCCGCCGGCCATTCCGCCGGTCGCTGTGGCGCCGCCGCCGGCCGGGGGCCGTCCGGGGAGCCAGTTACATGTGCCTAACTCGATTGTTGCCGGCGCTCCGCCAGAGATACGTGGGCCTGCGCCCACTGCCGCCCCGCCGCCCGCAGCTGGTGCCGGTCCGGTCGAAATACCAGCCACCCGGTTCGGGTACCAGCAGTATCTGCGCACAGCCAAGGTGACCGACATGGCCGTTGTCGCGTTGCCGGGGGTCGTAGGTCTGTTGCTCATGACGGTCAGCGGCACCGTCATCGGCCACCGGCAAGCACGCGCGGGTCATATGCTGCGACACACTGGGGCCGCGCGTTTCATGGCTTGACCGACGCCCTCGAAGACGATCGTGGCATCAGCCGCCGAGCGCGGGATCAGGTCCTTGATCCGGCCGGTCTCGTCTTCGGTGGCGGGTTCCTCCGCCTCGACGGCCTCGATGAGGTCCTTACGCAGGCGGTCTCCGTGAGCTCGTCGTAGCGGTGCCGCGCACCACTGAGCGCGACGATCACCGACGGGTGACCCGGCTACGGCCCGCCGCCTCCGACGATGAGCCCTGGAGTTTGCGGAGCCCGGCGAGGATGATGCCGGCGCGGTGCGGAAACTCGGGATCGTGCGCGTCGGCAAGGGTGTCGATGGCGGCGGAATACATGTGCATCGCAGCGTCGGCCATCCCAACTATTACCGGAGCTTCGCCATCATTTGGCGTCGAATCAGCCACGGCCACTCGATTCTTCGTCGTACAAAAAGACGCCAGTGATGGCCAGATCGCCACGCTGACGGATCCAGGACGCCGAAACGGTAACCGACTTGATTGCGGATTCAACCGGTGCAGGCTCGAATCCATCGGTCAGCGGCGGCGCGTGTTCGAGGTCGAGTTTGCGCCAGCACGGTATCGGGTTACCGGCGCCGTTCGCGGCGATTCAGTTTCGTCCGACATGGGTAGGTTTGAAGGCTGATGGACCACAGCACCTCTGAAGCCGCGATACATGATCCGGCGGACGGCAGCCACGTCGAGGACGGCGTGGTCGAACACCCCACCGCCGAAGACTTCGGCCATGCCCGCGCCCTGCCGGAGGACCGCACCTGGTTCAAGCGTGCGGTGTTCTACGAGGTGCTGGTGCGGGCGTTCTACGACTCCAACTCCGACGGCTCCGGTGACCTGCGTGGGCTGACCGAACAGCTCGATTACCTCAAGTGGCTTGGCGTCGACTGTCTTTGGCTGCCGCCGTTCTACGACTCGCCGCTGCGCGACGGCGGCTACGACATCCGCGACTTCTACAAGGTGCTGCCCGAGTTCGGCACCGTCGACGATTTCGTCGAACTACTTGACTCCGCGCACCGCCACGGCATTCGCGTCATCACCGATCTCGTCATGAACCACACGTCCGAATCGCACGAGTGGTTCCAAGAATCGCGGCGAAATCCCCACGGGCCGTATGGCGACTACTACGTGTGGAGCGACACCAGCCAGCGCTACGGGGACGCGCGAGTCATCTTCGTCGACACCGAGGAGTCGAACTGGACGTTCGACCCCGTCCGGCGCCAGTTCTACTGGCACCGGTTCTTCTCGCACCAACCCGACCTCAACTACGACAACCCGGCGGTCCAGAACGCGATGCTCGACGTGCTGCGGTTCTGGCTCGACCTCGGCATCGATGGTTTCCGTCTGGACGCGGTGCCCTACCTCTTCGAGCGCGAAGGCACCAACTGCGAGAACCTGCCCGAGACGCACGCGTTCCTCAAGCATTGCCGCAAGGTCATCGACGACGAATTTCCCGGCCGGGTTTTGCTGGCCGAGGCGAATCAGTGGCCCGCCGACGTCGTCGAGTACTTCGGTGATCCCGACACTGGCGGCGACGAATGCCACATGGCCTTCCATTTCCCGCTGATGCCACGCATTTTCATGGCGGTGCGCCGCGAGTCGCGGTTCCCGATCTCGGAGATCCTCGCCCAGACCCCGGACATTCCCGACATGGCGCAGTGGGGCATCTTTCTGCGCAACCACGACGAGCTGACGCTCGAGATGGTCACCGATGAAGAGCGCGACTACATGTACGCCGAGTACGCCACGGACCCGCGGATGAAGGCCAACGTCGGGATCCGCCGTCGGTTGGCGCCACTGCTGGAGAACGACCGCAACCAGATCGAGCTGTTCACCGCGCTGCTGTTGTCGCTACCCGGCTCCCCGGTGCTGTACTACGGCGACGAGATCGGGATGGGCGACATCATCTGGCTCGGCGACCGCGACGGGGTGCGCACGCCGATGCAGTGGACGCCCGATCGCAACGCCGGCTTCTCGACGGCTACCCCCGGCCGGCTGTACCTGCCGCCGAACCAGGACGCGATCTACGGCTATCAGGCAGTCAACGTCGAGGCGCAACGCGACAGTTCGAATTCGCTGTTGAACTGGACCAGGACCATGCTTGCCGTGCGCGGCCGCCACGACGCGTTCGCGAACGGCACCTTCCGCGAGCTGGGTGGGTCCAACCCGTCGGTGCTCACCTTCGTGCGCGAGTCCGACGGCGACACCGTGCTGTGCGTCAACAACCTGTCGCGGTTCCCGCAGCCGATCGAGATGAGCCTGCAGCACTGGAACGGGTACACACCCATCGAGATGACGGGTTACGTTGAGTTTCCCCGGATCGGCCAGCTGCCCTACCTGCTGACCCTGCCAGGTCACGGGTTCTACTGGTTCCAACTGCGGGCGCCAGAGTCTGGAGACCAACCATGAACCTGCCGTTTGACGAATGGTTGCCGCAGCAGCGGTGGTACGCCGGTCGCAGCCGCGAGCTGTCGTCCGCGCAGCCCGCCGTAGTCGTTTCGCTGCGTGACGACCTCGACCTCGTGCTGCTCGACGTCGCCTACACCGACGGTCCGTCCGAGCGGTACCAGGTGATCGTGCGCTGGGACTTCGGAGCCGCGGACGCGGCGACATCCGACCGGGGCCCGATTGCCGAATTCCTCAAAGTAGCCACTATCGGCACCGATGACGACCGCACCGCCTACGATGCGCTGTACAACCCGGCGGACGCGAAATATCTTCTGTCGCTGGTTGATTCGTCCGCGATGGTCGGCGATGTGCGGTTCGTCGAGGAACCCGGCGCCGCGCTTCCGCTGGACGCCGCGCCGCGCGTGTCCAGCGCCGAGCAATCCAACACCAGCGTCATCTTCGAAGATCAGGCCGTGTTCAAGGTGTTCCGTCGCATCACGCCGGGCACCAACCCCGACATCGAGCTGAACCGGGTGCTGGCCCGGGCAGGCAATGAGCACGTGGCGCGGCTGCTTGGGTCCTACGAGACGACGGTCGGTGCAGAGCCCTACGCGCTCGGCATGGTGACCGAGTTCGCCGCCAACTCCGCCGAGGGGTGGGACATGGCCACGGCCAGCACCCGCGACCTGTTCGCCGAGGGGGACCTGTACGCCGACGAGGTGGGCGGCGACTTCGCAGGCGAGTCCTACCGGCTAGGCGAGGCCGTCGCGTCCGTGCTCGCAACGCTCGCCGAGCAGCTCGGCACGTCGATAACCCTGTTCCCGGCCGACACCGTGCTGGAGCGACTGTCCGGGGCTGCCGCGTCGGTCGCCGAATTGCGGCAGTACGTGCCGCTGATCGAGGAGCGATACCGCAAGCTCGCCGAGGACACGATCACCGTCCAACGGATCCACGGTGACCTGCACCTCGGGCAGGTGCTCCGCACTCCCGAGCGCTGGCTGTTGATCGACTTCGAGGGTGAGCCCGGACAGCCGCTCGATGACCGACGCCGTCCCGACTCCCCGCTGCGTGATGTGGCCGGCGTGCTGCGGTCATTCGAGTACGCCGCCTACCAACGGTTGATGGACCAGGCCTCGGACTCTGGGGTCGAGGACCGGGACCGGCAGCTGGCCGCCAGGGCCCGCGAATGGGTGGACCGCAACGCCGCGTCGTTCTGCGAGGGGTATGCGGCGGTGTCAGGGGCCGACCCGCGCGACTCGCGGCATCTGCTCGAGGCCTATGAACTGGACAAGGCGGTGTACGAGGCCGCCTACGAGGCGCGGCATCGGCCGAGTTGGCTGCCGATCCCGTTGAAGTCGATCACGCGGATCGTCGGCTAGCTAGCTAGCCGAGGCTCCTGACCACGTTCGCGGCGGGCTTGGGGGGTCCAGCCGTGCGGGTACATGCCATAGGTGTCTTGCCCGCCACGTGGTGAGCCGGACGACGAGTGATCCGATGCCGGTCTCGCGCACCGGACGATTCCGCGACTTCGGCCACGGGGACAGCATGTTGGTCAGAGTTGCCGAGCAGCACCACCTGGCCATATAGCGGCAGCCTTGAGCAAAGTTCGCAATTCATCCCCGTTATCGCGGGACCCTGACAAATGACATAAACGATGTCTCGGAATTCCCCAGTACGAAGTGACAAAACCAAGCGCGAGGTGGTTTGCTGGCGGAGCATAGCAATCATGAGGGACGTTGATTATTGCGTGGTTGGGGCAGGGTTCGCCGGGCTGACGGCCGCGTTGCGGCTCAAGCAGGCCGGTGAATCCGTGGCGCTGCTCGAGGCCCGTGACCGGGTCGGTGGCCGCACGTTCACCGAGGTCAGAGATGACGGCGTCTGGATCGACCGCGGCGGCGCGTGGGTCGGGCCGGGCCAGGACCGGATCAAGGCGCTGATGAACGAGTTCGGTGTGCCGAGCTACAAGCAGTACACCGACGGCAAAGCGATGATGGTGGTCGACGGCAAGCAGCACCGCTACTCCGGCACCATCCCGCTCTCGATGAGTCCGTGGGTGGTGGCCAATTTGGGCGCTGTCTTCCTGGAGTTGGGTCAAATGTCCAAGTCGATCCCGCTGGAAGCGCCGTGGGAAGCCAAGAACGCCGACAAGTGGGATCAGACCACGCTGGCGAAGTGGCTGGCCGGCAATACGGCATCCAAGCCCGCGCACGATCTGCTCGAGACCGCCCTCGCCGGCTGTTACACCTCGGCCGCGTCGGAGGTTTCGATGCTATTCGCGCTCTACCAGATGGCGTCGGGCGGCGGACCGTCGTTTCTGCTCGGGGTCAAGGACGGCGCCCAGGACTCCCGGATCGTGGGCGGCATGGGCGCGGTCTACGCGCCGATGGCTGCCGAGATCGGCGACTCGCTGCACCTGTCGCAGCCGGTGCGGCGGATCGACCAGGACGCCGACGGCGTAACGGTCCGCTCAGACGACATGGCCGTGCGGGCCCGGCGCGTAATCGTTGCGGTCCCGATCGCCATTGCCAGCCAAATCCTTTATGAACCAATGCTTCCCGTCGACCGGTCGTTTCTGCACCAGCGCATGCCGAGCGGAGCCATCTACAAGATCAACATCGTCTACGACGAGCCGTTCTGGCGTGTTGACGGTCTGTCCGGGCAGTCGGCGGCGCCGGGGTCACCCGCAACGGTCACCATCGACGCGTCCACCGACGCGCGGCGTCCTGGCGTTTTGTGTGTGATCGTTGAGGGCCCGATCGCACGTCGGATCGGCGAGCTCGACGAGGCGGAGCGCAGACGAACGATCCTGGCCGAACTCGTCGGGCGGTTCGGCGACAAGGCTGCATCGCCGCTGGACTACATCGAGCAATGCTGGACCACCGAACGCTATTCCGGGGGCGGCATGCTCAGTCACGCGCCGCCGGGCGTGCTCACCGAGTTCGGACCAGCGCTACGGAAACCATGCGGACGTATCCACTGGGCCGGAACCGAGAGCTCGGCGGTCATGTGCGGATGGGTGGACGGGGCGGTTCGCTCCGGTGAGCGTGCCGCATCAGAGGTGATGCAACGCGAACTAGTCAGCACGGCGTAACGGTTGGGTGCCGGCGCGGCACCACCAGATATGACAACCGTTCAGATCGAATCCAATAGGCAAGAAACCTTCGATGCGGTCGGCGGCTTGGCCGCGCGGTACGGCCTGGCCATCGTCATCGGGGCGTTCGGACTGCTGAAGTTCACCAATTACGAGGCTCAGGGCATTGCGCCCCTGGTCTCCGAAAGCCCGTTCATGAGCTGGCTGTATGACATCTTCTCGGTGTACACGTTCTCGGTCCTGCTCGGCGTGTTCGAAGTCGCCGCGGCCGTCTTGATCGCCGTCAAGCCGTGGTGGCCCAAAGCGTCGATTCTCGGCAGCGCGCTGGCCATTCTGCTGTTCGTCGCGACGATCAGCTTCCTGTTCACCACACCAGGCGCGTTCGACGATTCGGTGGGCTATCCCGCACCCTCGCTGACCACCGGTTTTCTGTTCAAGGACGTGGCCTTGCTTGGCATTTCGCTGTGGACGCTGGCCGACGCGCTGCGGGCAACCCGCAGCAGTCTCGCCGGTTCCTCACAGGCTCACGCAACCTAGCGATGTCTCACTGGCGGGTGTGACAACGTATCCGCTTTTGGGCCACACAGAGACCCAAGCACCGCCCGCCGATACCGAAGGCACACCGCCCACCCGGTTGACCGCGGCGACGTGGAACCGGGTGGGCCTCATCGCGCTCCTGGTAGCCACAGCGGTGCTGTATCTGTGGGACATCTCCATCAATGGGATGGGTAACCAGTTCTATGCCGCTGCGGCGCAAGCGGGTTCGACGAACTGGGAAGCGTTGTTGTTCGGCTCGCTGGACCCGCACAACTTCATCACCGTTGACAAGCCGCCGGTTTCGCAGTGGGTGATGGGGCTGTCCGGGCAGATCTTCGGCTTCAACAGCGCCAGCATGCTG
>DASQCE010000672.1:0-13522 GCA_035634855.1 Mycobacterium sp. | reverse complement strand
GCGGTGCCGTCGATCGTCAACGGACTGAACTTCGCAGGCGTGCCTATCGCGGCGTGCAGCGACTGCGCGATGCGATAGCCGACCGCATCCATTCCGACTCCGGTACCGAAGTTGATGCCGACGGACTCGGGTCCGTGCGTGTTGATGGTGTCGCGCAGCTTCGTGCCGAGGTCGTCGAGGCAGGCCTCCCACGTGGTGTTCTGCAGCGTGCCGTCCATCCGCATCTGCGGGCGTTCCAGCCGGTCCGGATGGTGGTGGAGCTGTGGCAGCGCGCGGCCCTTCGGGCAGGTGTAGCCGTGGGAGAACGGATGCTCCCCGTCGCCATGCACCGCGACCACCCGGTCGCCGTCAATGTCGACGAGGATGCCGCACACCGACGTGCAGACCCGGCAGAAGCTGCGGACCGTTGGCATGACCGAGAACGTACTCTCAGCGGGTCAGGAAGGCCCCGATTTCCAAGGCCGTCTGCTCCGGCTGATCCAGCATTACCAGTACGTTGGCGTCGTCGATGTAACGCAGCGTCCCGCCGGTCAGCTCGGCCAGCTGGGTCGCGTGGTGGTCGGGCATCACCGGGTTGCGGCTCCACAGCACCAGCACGCCGCCGTCGAAGTCGGCCAGGCGGTTGGTGGCCCGGATCAGATCGGCCTTGTCGAATTTGGTGCGGCAATACTTGACGAGATCCTGCCGGATGCGCCGGTCGGCCAGACCGGCCGTCATCCATTCGTCGACAATGTCTTGGGGGACAGGCCTTTTCGCCATCTGACCGAACATCAGCCACTGCCGCCGCAGCCAGCCGATCTTGAGCTGGCGCATCGCCAGCGACACTGTCAGCGTGTTGCGGCTGGCCAGCCACGCGACCTTGCCCGGGAAACCAGGCGGGAAGTTGTCGAAAGCCTCCGACGGGCAGATCACGAGCCGCGCAACGCGTTTGTCGCGGCCGACGTCGGTGAGGAAGAGCGGGCCGCCCCAGTCGGTGACTACGAGCGTCACGTCGGCGACGTCCAGCGCGTCGAGGAAGTCAGCCACGACATCGACCATCCCGGGCAGGGTCAGGTCCGCGTTTTCGCGCATCGGGATGCGGTGCCCACCCATCGGCAGGATCGGCAGCAGATAGCGGAAGCCCGATGGGAGCAGTGGCAGCGCGAGGTTCCATTGGGCGTCGTTCATCAGCAGGCCGTGAAGCAGGACGACCGGCGGACCGCTCGGGTCGCCGTCCTCCCGGTATTCGATGGTTCCGGCGGTGACGTCGACGGATTTCATGACCACCTCTCGGCATTAGAACGATGATTCTAGAACGTATGCTCTAGTCTGTAGCGGGGAGGCGAAAATGGCAAGGTCCACCAGGGAGTCGATTCTGACCGCCGCGGCGGAGCTGATGCGGCACAAGGGCTACGGTGCGGTCGGCGTGAAGGACATCGCACAGGCCTCCGGCGCTCCCATCGGCTCGCTGTATCACCACTTCCGCGGCGGGAAGGTGCAGATCGCGCGCGAGGCGCTGATCAATGCCGGCCACGCCTACGCACTGCTCATGCCCTCGATCGTCGACGAGTACGACGACCTCGGCGACGCCGTCGACGCCGTCTTCACTCACGCGGCCGAGGACATGGCCGGCACCGGGTTCGCAAACATGTGCCCGGTGGCCAGCGTCGCCGCCGAGGTCGCCGACACGGTCGAGGAACTCCGCGAAACCTCCGCCGCGGTCTTCCAGGGCTGGGTCGACGGAGGTAGCGCCTATTTCGCCCGGCGGGGACTCAATGCGTCGCGGGCACGCGAGGTGGCGCTCGCACTGATCGGCTCGCTGGAGGGTGCGTTCGTACTGGCCCGCACGCTTCGCAGCACCGAACCTCTGCTGGCAGCGGGACGGGCGCTGGCTCCGCGGTACCGCGGCGTCGCCCTGGCACCGCGTGTCGTGGCCGAAGGCGTCGGATCCGCCCGTTAAGCTCTCGAACAGGTGTTCACAGAAGGGGCTGACGTGCGGGTAATGGGAGTCGATCCCGGGCTGACCCGCTGCGGCCTGTCCGTCATCGAGGGCGGTCAGGGCCGCCAGGTCACCGCGCTCGACGTCGACGTGGTCCGTACCCCGTCCGACGAGCCACTTCAGCACCGGCTCCTCACCATCAGCAACGCCGTCGAATATTGGATGGACACCCACCGCCCCGACGTCATCGCCATCGAGCGGGTGTTCTCGCAGCAGAACGTCTCGACCGTGATGGGCACCGCGCAGGCGGGCGGCGTCATCGCGCTGGCGGCCGCCAAGCGCGGCATCGACGTGCACTTCCACACGCCCAGCGAGGTCAAGGCCGCCGTCACCGGCAACGGCAACGCGGGCAAGGCGCAGGTCACCGCGATGGTCACCAGAATCCTTGCGCTGCAGACGAAACCGACACCCGCCGACGCCGCGGACGCGCTGGCGCTGGCGATCTGTCACTGCTGGCGCGCGCCGATGATCGCCCGGATGGCGGCGGCGGAGGCGTTGGCCGCCGAACAACAACGGAAGTACAAGGCAAGATTGAAGGCGGCACGATGATCGCATCCATTCGCGGCGAAGTCCTCGATATCGCGCTCGACCACGTCGTCATCGAAGCTTGCGGTGTCGGCTACAAGGTGATGACGACGCCGTCGACGCTGGCGACGCTGCACCGAGGCAGCGAGGCAAGGCTCATCACGGCGATGATCGTGCGTGAGGATTCGCAGACGCTGTACGGCTTCGCCGATGCCGACGCGCGTGACCTGTTTTTGACGTTGATCGGCGTGTCCGGGGTGGGGCCAAAGATCGCGTTGGCCACTCTCGCGGTCTATGACGCCCCTTCGCTGCGGCGGGCCCTCGCTGACGGCGACGTCACCGCGCTGACCCGGGTGCCGGGCATCGGCAAGCGCGGTGCTGAGCGCATGGTGCTCGAACTGCGCGACAAGATCGGGCCGGTGACGCCTGCGGGCGCTGTCGCGCTCAACGGCCACTCGGTGCGCGGCCCGGTAGTGGAAGCGCTTGTCGGACTTGGCTTTGCGGTCAAGCAGGCCGAGGAGGCCACCGACAAGGTGCTGGCCAACGAGCCGGAAGCCAACACATCCGGTGCGCTGCGCGCGGCGCTGTCGATCTTGGGTAATAAGTGATAAGCGCTCGCGCGAAGAACAGACGATCATGAGCCGGTTCGACGACGACGAGCCCGAGGACACCTCCGATCGGGAGGTTTCCGCCGCCCTGACCGTCGGGGAAGGCGACATCGACGCCAGCCTGCGACCGCGGTCGCTGCGCGAATTCATCGGGCAGGCGCGGGTGCGCGAACAGTTGCAGCTCGTCATCGAGGGCGCCAAAAACCGCGGCGGCACACCGGATCACATCCTGTTGTCCGGTCCGCCGGGGCTCGGCAAGACGTCGCTGGCGATGATCATCGCCGCCGAACTCGGGTCGTCGCTGCGGGTCACCTCGGGCCCTGCCCTGGAGCGCGCGGGCGATTTGGCGGCCATGCTGTCCAATCTCGTCGAACACGATGTGTTGTTCATCGATGAGATCCACCGCATCGCACGGCCCGCCGAGGAGATGCTGTACCTCGCGATGGAGGACTTCCGCGTCGACGTCGTCGTCGGCAAAGGCCCTGGCGCCACCTCGATTCCGCTCGAGGTCGCGCCGTTCACGTTGGTTGGAGCGACCACTCGGTCCGGTGCGTTGACCGGACCACTGCGTGACCGGTTCGGGTTCACCGCGCACATGGACTTCTACGAACCGGCCGAACTAGAGCGGGTGCTGTCCCGCTCGGCGGGCATTCTCGGCATCGAGTTGGGTGCCGATGCCGGAGCGGAGATCGCCCGCCGCTCCCGAGGAACGCCACGTATCGCCAACCGGCTGCTGCGCCGGGTCCGCGACTACGCGGAGGTCCGCGCCGACGGGGTGATCACCCGTGACATCGCCAAGTCCGCCCTGGAGGTCTACGACGTCGACGAACTAGGTCTCGACCGGCTGGACCGAGCGGTACTGTCCGCCCTGACACGAAGTTTCGGTGGCGGACCTGTCGGGGTGTCGACGCTCGCCGTCTCGGTTGGGGAGGAGGCCGCCACTGTCGAGGAAGTATGCGAGCCGTTCCTGGTTCGCGCCGGGATGATCGCGCGTACCCCGCGTGGACGCGTCGCCACCGCCCTGGCGTGGACGCATCTCGGCATGACTCCACCGAGCGGGGTCAGAGGCCTGGGGCAGGCCGGACTGTTCGACTAGGAGGGCCACTTGATCTATGCCGGTTTGATTTTCGCAATCCTGGCGGCGCTGCTGCACGTCTACATCTTCGTGATGGAATCGCTGACGTGGACCTCACCGCGCACCCGCGCGACGTTTGGCACCACGCCGGAAACGGCGGAGACCACCAAGGAGCTGGCCTTCAACCAGGGGTTCTACAACCTGTTTCTGGCGATCGTGACGGCAGTCGGCATGGTTGCCGTGTTCACCGGACACCGGGCCGTCGGGGCGGCGCTGGTGTTCGCGGGCGTCGGGTCGATGCTCGCCGCGGCCGCGGTGCTACTTGTGTCCTCACCCGACAAGGCTCGTGCGGCTGCCACGCAAGGAACTTTCCCGCTGATCGCGATCGTGCTCCTAGTGATCGGGTTGACGATGTAGCGTGCTTTGTGAGGCGATGGTTGGCCGCGTTGATAGCGGTTCTGGCCGCGCTCGCGGGTGGGTGTGCGCGTAGTGCGGCCGATCCCGGTCCGTCCGGACTGTTCGACGTCGGCGAAGGCCGCCAGCTGTATCTGGAATGTCAGGGGACGGGCTCGCCGACGGTTTTCATCATCCCGGGCAAAGGGAGCTATGCCGAGGCGTGGAACTACGTAGTGCCGCCGGATGATCCGATCCGGTCCTCGCCCTACGACATCATCACCCAGGCACAGTTTAGGCCCAGTCCCGACGCGGTGCAGCCCACCGTCGCGAAAACGACACGGGTGTGCACGTACGACCGGCCCAACACCCGACCCGATGGGGCTGACCGGTCGACTGATGTGCCGCAACCACATGGCGTGCAGCAGGACGTCGACGATGTCGTCGCGCTGATCAATGCCGCCGAACTACCCGGGCCGTTCGTGTTCGTGGTCCACTCGTACGGCGCTCTCATTCTCGATCTGCTGGCGCGGACTCACCCGGAGATGGTGGCGGGCATCGTGATGGTCGATGGAGTGTCGGAATTTCTGCCCGGCCTCGGCAGTCCAGTGCAGAACGCCGCGTGGGAACGCGACAGCATGGCGCCCCCGGAGCCCGGGGGAGAGGGCGTGCTCATCCTCGAAGCGGTCGCCGCCGTCAAGGACGCGCCGCCGCTGCCGCAGGTCCCGGCAATCGTGCTCAGCGCCGACAAGTTCGCGGCACCTGAGGCTCTGACGCCGGAGAACTACACCCTGGCCCAGATCCACCAAGCGAACGACATGTTGGCCGCCGCGTTGGGCACCACCAATGTGGTGGCCAACGGCAGCGGTCACAACATGATGCTCTATCAGCCGAAGTTCGTGGCCGACAACATCATTGACATCGTCGACCAGGTGCGCCAGGGATAGCGCCGCCTACACGAGCCCGAGCAGCTGCAGATCGGTAACGTACTTGACGATGATCTCCGACGTCACGTGCGGAATGTCCTTGTCCGGACCGATCTTCGCGTCCTGCACCGCCGAGCGGAACCGGTCCGTCGGGGCGATCGACCCGCGAATCGGTGTTTCCGGTCGCTGGTAGTTGTGCAGCAGCGGAAGCAACGACGCCTGGCGCTGCCGCTCGGGCAGAGCACGGACCGCGGTCTCGAAGCGCTGCAGCCAGGCGGCATAGTCACCGACGCGCTCGACCGGGTATCCCGCTTCGATGAGCCAGTCGACGTACTCGTCGAGTCCGATGCCGTCGTCGTACGGGTTCATCACGTGGTAGGTCTCAAACCCATCGACCACCCGCTCTCCCAGTGTGGAGATCGCGTCGGCGATGAATTCGACGGGCAGCCCGTCGTAGTGGGCGCGTTGCCGATTGCCCTCGGCGTCCAGTTGGTAGAACGAGCCGGGCGCGATCCCGGTGGCGACCAGGCTCAGCATCAACCGGGTGAACATGTCCGGCAGATTGAGCTGACCCGCGTAGGTGGTGTCGGCCAGGATCATGTCGCAGCGGAACACGGAGACGGGAAGGCCGCATAGATCGTGCGCCTCGCGCAGCAGCACCTCGCCTGCCCACTTGCTGTTCGAGTAGCCGTTGGCATAGCTGTCGTCGACCTTGCGGGTCGCACTGATCACCCGAACGTCGCCGTCCTCGGTGAACTTGCCGGGCTCGATGCCCGCGCCAACACCGATCGTCGACACGTAGACGAACGGCTTCTGCTTGGTGGTGAGCGCGATCCGGATCAACTCGGCGGTGCCGAGCGCGTTCGGACCGAACAGCTGGCTGTACGGCAGGACGTGGTTGACCAGTGCGGCGGGATCGACGATCAGGTCGACGGTGTCGGCCAGCCGCTGCCAGGTCTGCGGATCCAGCCCGAGATCGGTCTCGCCTTTGTCGCCGGCGAGGACCTCGAGATGGTCGGCAGCCAATTCACGGTAGTGGCGCAGCAATTCGGGGTCGCCGCTGTCGAACGTCTTGTCCAGCCGTTCGCGGGCAGCGGCGTCGTCCTTGGCGCGCACCAGGCAGATCACCTTGCCGTCTACCATGTCCATCCGCTCCAGCCATTCCAGGGCCAGGTACCGGCCGAGGAATCCCGTCGCGCCGGTCAACAGCACCGTGCGCACCTCCGCACTCGGACCAGGCAGCGACGGGGCCGCAGCAATGGTCCTGGCGTCGATGAACTTGTCCAGCGCGAGGTCGCCGGCATGCACCTCGGTCGCGTCGCGGCCGTGCACCGACGCGAACGTCGGCCTCTTGGCGCCGGGCTGGCGCTCGGTCTCGATGTAGGCGGCCAGGGATGCCAGGTCGCTTGCCGGGCTGACGATGACGCCGACGGGCACGTCGATGTCGAAGATCTCGTGTAGCAGATTGGCGAATGTCAACGCGGACAGGGAATCTCCACCGAGGTCGGTGAAGTGAGCGTCGGGCTGCAGGTCGGCGGCCGCCGCGCCCAACAGCGCTCCGGCGGCCCGGCTGATGGTCTCCAGTACCGGTCGGTCGGCGCCCTGTAGGCGCAGTTCCCGCAGCTCGTTGGCCTGGCTGTCGGCCAGGTCGGTGTAAAGCTGTTCGAGCCGATCGCTGTAGTACTCCCTGAGCTTCGGCCGCGCGAGCTTGCGGATACCGGTGAGCAGACCGTTCTCGAGCGTGAAAGGCGTTGTCTCGATGATGAAGTCGCGCGGAATCTCGTAGGACTGCAGGCCCGCCGCCTTCGCCACGTCCTGCAGTGACTCCGTGATCAGCGGCTTGAGCGACTCCACGTCGTGGCGGCCCAGAGCATCCTCGGTGGGCACCACGACGGCCAGCAGATACGAGCGGGCGCTGTTGCCGTAGACGAAGATCTGCCGGACCAACGGGCTGTCGCCGAAAACGGCTTCGAGCTTGGCGACGGTGACGAACTCGCCCTGTGAGAGCTTGAGCACGTTGTTGCGGCGGTCCAGATACCTGAGCTGGTCCGGTCCGAGCTCGGCCACGACGTCGCCGGTGCGGTAGTAGCCTTCGGCGTCGAACACGTCCGCGGTGACCTCGGGCCGCTTGTAGTAGCCCGGGAACAGGGTCTCGGAATTGACCAGCAGTTCACCCCTCGGGTGGGGCCGGTCGGTGCTGAAGTAGCCGAGTTCAGGGACGTCGACCAGCTTGTAGTCGATAACGGGCGGGCGCTGCACCTGGCCGTCGACGAAGACGGCGCCGGCCTCGGTGGAGCCGTATCCGTCGGTCAAATGGATGTCGAGCAGGGATTCGACGAACGCCTTCATGTCAGTGGAGATGGGCGCCGAGCCCGTCATCGCCGAGACAAACCGACCGCCGAGGAGATTCCGGCGCAGGTCGGCGAGCACGTCGGCCTCGACGGCCCATCGATCGCTGCCGTCGGCGGACCGCCGGTCGACCTCGCTCTGGTACTCCTGGAACACCATGTCCCAGATCCGCGGCACGAAACTCAATTGGGTGGGCCGCGCCAATGCGAGGTCTTCGAAAAATGTCGAAAGATCGCTTTTCGCAACGAAATACGCGGTGCCACCGGCACCGAGCGTGGCGTACAGAATGCCGCGGCCCATCATGTGGCTCATCGGCATGAAGTTCAACGTGATGGACGGGGTGCCGCCTTCATTGCCCCACATCGCCATGCTGGAGCGCCGCCACGAGTTGGTGACCGCCTTCCTCAGGTACATCGCGCCTTTCGGCGTGCCGGTGCTGCCCGAGGTGTAGATGAGTAGCGCCAGGGTGGCGTCGTCACCCGAGTCGAAGAAGGGTGTGATCGGCAGGTCGTTCCCGCGAGCCAGCACGTCGGCCAAAGTCTGGATAGCGACCGGGGTTTCGGCAAGCCGCGTGGTTGCGGCGGCGAGTGCCTCGCGGTGATCGTCCAGCTCGCCGTGGTAGTCGAAAACGACCAGCCGCTCGGGGAGGTGGCCGGTGAGCATGAGTTCGACGGCGTCGTCGAGGAAGTCGATGCTCGACGCGATGACCACCGGCTCGGTTTCGGCGGCGATCGGCCGCAACTGGGCGACCGGTGCGCTGGTCTGAAGGGGGACCGACACCGCCCCAAGGCGCAGCAGCGCCATGTCGACGGTCGTGTAGTCGATGCTGGTGAAACCGAGAATCGCGACGCGGTCACCGGGTTGCACCGGGTAATGCGTCAATGCGGCCGCGACCGAGTTGACCCTGTCTGACAGCTCGCGGTAGGTGACGGTGTCGAAGCGGGGGAGCAGCTCCGCGGATGTCCGACCCGTCGCGGCGTCGGTGACGAACTCAACCGCGCGCTGTCCGAGCGCAGGCCGGTGGGCGTAGCCGTCGATGACGGTCTGGATGATCTGCGGTAGCCGCAGCTCGGACGATTCAAGCGCCGTGGCGACTGCCTCGTTCGGCCGGGCGTCGGCGAACTGCTGGTCTGTGGCGTACAAGTCGGAGATGCGGCGCGCGAGCCGCGCTTCACGGGTATCAGTCGACATAAAGGATCCTCAGCAAATCGAAGGAAGTTCGGCGCTACGTTGCGCCTAGTCAAAACTACGTTAGCAAAGCTAACTTTATTCCATCGGGAGCTGCCAGTTTGCTGTGAGTGGTGGACGATCGTCACCGGATCGCCGGCATAGCGACCGTTGGATTGCCCGCCCGGCGAGGACTTCGATCGCCGCCGTGGGGTCGGGAACGTCGACGAGCAGATCAAGCAGATGCACGGTCACCTCCATCAGCGCGACCTCGGCGATTACCGCCGATGTCGTGCTGCCGAGTACCGGACACGAGATCACTGCTTCGTTAGACATCGTTGTGGCGCGAAGGATTTCAGCACATTCAGTGAAACGCGTCACAGCCTCGCCTGGACGTCGTCGCAGCCGCGGTGGTCCGCTCGGCGATGCTGTCTGCAGAGGTGTGAGCGATTCCGCCAGGCGCGTTGAAGCGGCGCGGCATCTCCGCGGCGTCGGCGACCGCAGCGCGTCCGTCGGTCGTCGCGGCGTTGAGCATGTCGAACAGCGATAGGTCGGGGCATCGATGAGACACCAGCCCTCGCACATCCCAGGGCGTGCACCGCGTTGCCGTTGACCATTGCTGTGGCGTGAGCTCCGCACACCGGCGCGCCCATCGCTCCCGGGCGTCGGCCGACGTCTGCCGCACGGCGTCCTCGTCGAGGCGCATGCCGCCACCCTGGCCAGCGGCCGTGAGGTTATGCCACCGCGAGATCGGGTATTCGACCGTCGACCAAGGAGGCCATGATGAGTGACACGCGCGTTCACACCCACGGCGGCAGGCTGCAGATGCCGCGCAGCCGTGGTGCGGCAAGTGGATTCCTGCTGATCTTGTTGGGCGCCTGGGGTGCCCTGATTCCGTTCGTCGGGCCCTATTTCGACTTCGCCTTCACACCGGACACCGAGTGGACCTGGACGATCGCCAGGGGCTGGCTCGAGGTGTTACCTGGCGCGGCGACCGTGCTCGGCGGGCTACTGCTGCTCACATCGCGCAATCGCGCGACCGCGATGCTCGGTGGCTGGCTGGCGGTCCTCGCCGGCGCGTGGTTTGTCGTTGGCCGTGCGCTGGCCGGACCGTTGGCGATCGGTGATGTCGGTGCGCCGGTGGCGGCCACCGATGCCAAAAGGGTGTGGCTGGAGCTGACCTACTTCTATGGGCTCGGTGCCCTGATCATCTTCTTCGGCGCCCTCGCGCTGGGCCGAATCTCGGTTCGTAGCGCACGCGACATCGCATACACGCAGCGCCCGGTCGCTCCCTACGCCGAACAGCGTGTCGCCGCTGCGGTGCAGCGTGAGCCGGCGCCGTCGGACGAGGTCACCGAGATCCAGCCGACGGGCGAGGAGAGGCACCGCGGTTGGCGCAACATGTTCGGTGGCGGCCGCAGGCTGGCCCACCGTTAGTTCCGCGAAATGGAATTCCCCGTCGTTATCGCCCCGGCTGACGACCGGGAATTCCATTTCGGCGTGCAGCCTCTTGGGCGAGTTGTACGCGTGAGGTCAGGCTGAGCTTGTTGTAGACGTGGCGTAGGTGGGACTGGACACGCGCGACCGCGAGTGGCACCACCTCGGGATGCGTGATCGGCGCAAAGTCGGCGTACAGATGCCCTCGGGGAACTGGCTTGTCATCTGTGCGGCGACCTCGATGGCCAAACGTGTCTTTCCCGCTCCGCCTGCGCCGGTTAATGTCATCAATCGGTTGTCGCAGAGCAGTTGGCGGATCTCGTTGATCTGTTCGCCGCGCCCGATAAACGTCGTCAACTGGGTCGGAAGAGTGTGCGCGGCCATGGTTTTGGCGGCACGAAGCGGCGGAAAGTCGTTGCGCAAGTCGGGATGGCAGAGCTGCGCGACCCGCATTGGCCGAGGCAGGTCCCTGACGGGGTGGCTTCCGAGGTCGTTAAGCCACGCATCCTCTGGCAGCCGGTCTTCCACCAACTGTTCTGTGGGGGCCGACAATACGGTCTGGCCGCCGTGCGCCAGATCGCGCAGGCGGGCTGTCTTGTTGATCGTCGAGCCCGCATAGTTGCCTTCATCGCGCAACTGCACTTCACCGGTGTGCAGGCCGATGCGCAACTTGATCGGCGCCAACGGCGATCGCTGTAGATCCAGCGCGCACGCCACCGCATCGCTGGCGCGCGCGAAGGCCGCCACGAAACTGTCACCCTCGCCCTGCTCGACCGGCCGCACGCCGCTGTGCTCGGCAATCAGCTTCGATGCGGTGCGATTCAGCTGCTCGAGCGCGGCCGTCATCGCCGACGGCTGCGACTCCCACAGCTGCGTGGAACCTTCGACGTCGGCGAGCAGCAGCGTCACCGTTCCGGTCGGCAGCAGCTCGGTCACATCGAGATCGCTCCAGTCAGTTTCGCTCATGCTAGCCACGATGCGGTCCCAGCGAACCGGGAAACATCCGCCCTTTGGCGCATTTTCTCCGCGATGGCGGTGGGGGGCGCATATTCCACCCGCAAACGGTGATATCGCAGGTGATATCACGTTTTCGGCGGAGGCCAGCGGACAGCCTTTGGTGACTGGAGTGACCGAACTTGCGCCCCTCACCGCGCGGATCTACGCCCCAGGGCGGATGGTCTCGGTCCCGGGCGAACCGGATAGTCAAAGTCATTCCCCACCAAGGAGGGCGATATGACAGCCGCCGATCCACTCAAAACTGTCGGCCACCGGTCGATCGCCGACGTCTGTGCACTAGCGGGCGTGCCGCGCAGGGACTGGCACTTGTTCCGGCGTTGGGCCGGCGAGTCTTTGAGTTCGAAAGCGCTCGATCAGTTGCACGCGTATGTCGACGTGATGATCGCCGAACGATGCCGAAATCCGGGCGACGATCTGCTGTCTCAGTTGATCGAGACTGGGCTCGACGGCGAAGACCTCACCGTCGACGACTTCCGCGCGATCGTCGCCAGCGTGGCGGCTCGCGCCGTCTAACTGGGTGAGTCCTGCGGGTCCAGCTCGTCGAGCAGACCCTGCATCGTTCGGCACATCTGCGCGAAGTCCTTTGCGCCGACGAGCTTCGACCAGCGCCGCTCGATATCGGCCACTCGATCGCCCGCAGCCGACATCGCGTCGCGCCCTCGCTTGGTCAGGTCGATCAGCTTGGCCCGGCCGTCGGCAGGGTCTGGCCGCCGAACCAGATACCCCCTCTCTTCCAGGTCGTTGACCAGTTCCGACGTGGCAGCCAGGCTCAGCTGCGCACGATCCGCCAGCTCTGTGAGCCGCACGCCGCCCATGCGAACATTGCCGAAAATCTGCATATGCGGGTCTCGGATGTCACCGAATCCCGCTTCGGCGCGCGGCGCGGCGAGGTCGTGGCGGAACTCCCGCAGCAGCCTCGCCAGCAGCTGCCCGACGGCCTGTCGATCCGACGGCAGACCTGTTGACCTCGCCATGCCGACCGAGGATACTACGGTTACCGAAGTTTCGGCTTCCGAAGTAAATGAGGGTAGATCGATGATCACGCCGAGCCCGAATTTAGTCAGCACAGACCTGGGCCGGCTCCATGTTCGGCGCACCGGAACCGGTCCGCCGGTCGTTCTGTGGCACAGCCTTTTTGTCGACTCGAGGTCCTGGGGCCCGCTCGTCGACGTCATGGCCCGAGACAGGACGGTCTACACCATCGACGGCCCATCACATGGCAAGAGCGAGGCCGTGCACCGTGACTTCGCCTTCGAGGAGTGCGTCGCCGCCGCGGAGCAGGCCCTCGACCGCCTCGGTCTCGCCGAGCCCGTCGATTGGGTCGGCAACGCGTGGGGCGGCCACGTCGGCATTCGTCTCGCCATGGGATCCCGGTTGCGGACCTTGACGACCATCGGCACCCCGGTCCAGGCCTTCACGCTGGGGGAGAAGTTGACCAAGGGCTGGCCCCTGGTCGAGTTGTACCGCTTCGCTGGGCCGACCGGGTTCATTTTGAAGCAGTTGTCCGACTCGCTGCTCGGTGCGGCAGCCATTGCGGCTGAACCGGATCAGGCCGCGACGGTCATTGCGTCATTTCGCGATGCCGAACGCAACGGCATGCTGCACGCAATGCGATCGATGATGCTGCGCCGCGCCGGCATCGAAGACATGCTGCCGCATATCACGGTTCCGACACTTGTGATGTCCGTGCGTGACGACGCGATGGGCTGGCGTCCCGACGAAGCGCGCGCAACCTGCGCCAAAATCCCGGACTGCCGCGTCGAAGAGGTCGCGGGCGGCGGACACGTCGCACCACTGCTCATCGACCGCGACCGGATCGCGCGTCTGCTCACCCAGTTCTGGAGTTCTGTTTCCTCGCGAGCAGACGTAAAAGGGCACTACGCCGACAAAATAGGGCCTTTTGCGTCTGCTCGCGCTGAGAAATCTAGCCCGTGTAGGCCATGACGTGCTTGATGCGGGTGTAGTCGTCGAACCCGTACATCGACAGGTCCTTGCCGTGGCCTGAGGACTTGAAGCCGCCGTGCGGCATCTCGGCCACCAACGGAAT
>DASQCE010000671.1:0-5435 GCA_035634855.1 Mycobacterium sp. | reverse complement strand
CCGAGCAGCGCAGCGCGCCGGCCAACAGGTCCGACAGCGGGCCGCGGCCGTGGATACGGATCGACGCGCACCGCGACCGCCTGCGCTCGGCGGCCGTCACCACACCCGCGGCGACCAACGATGCGACCAGCTCTCCCGCGTTCACCTCGAAGCGGGCCTCCAGGTCTGCCAGGGTCGCGCCGGACTGCAGGGTCCGCAGCAGCTCGGCCAGCGCGGCGGTGCTCAACCCGGCCGGTGGTCGCACTTGCACCGCGCGCCGTGGATCCCACCCCACCTGCACGGCTCCGTCGGGACGCAGCAACACCGGCATCGCCGGGTTGAGCGTGTAGCGCCTCATGCGCCGACTCTGCCACGGACGACGTGACACCCCAGGAGTTATCCACAGGGGCTACGCGGCGACGGCCTCGATCACGCTGTGCGGGGAATCCGCCGTCAGCACCGCGGTGCGTCGCAGCCCGGCCCGGTCCAGCAGAACGTCGAACTCCCGCAGCGAGCGCTCGCGCCCGTTGACGACTGCGAGCATGTTGAGGTCCATCAGTGCGCCCAGGCTGTCCTCGCCGTCATCACCCACGACGAGTTCGAAGATCGCGATCCGGCCACGCGGCTCCAGCGCCTCGCGGCACCTGCGCAAAATCTTCACGCAGCTCTCGTCGTCCCAGTCGTGCAGGATGAACTTCAGCAGATAGAGGTCACCGGGCGGAACCGACTCGAAGAAGTCGCCGCCCACGATCTCGGTGCGTTCCGCGAAGCCGTTTCGAGCTATGTCCGGCTCGGCGTCTCGCGCGATGTTGGGCCGATCGAACACAACTCCATGCAGCGCCGGGTTGGCCTTCTGCAGAAGTGCCAGAAGCGCGCCGTTGGCGCCGCCGATGTCGACCGCGCGCCGCACGTTCGTGGTGTCGATCAGGTCGGCGAGTTCCGGCGCCCACACCGACGTGCCGCTGCTCATGCCCGCGCTGAATTCCTGCGCCTGCGCAGGGTTGCGCTCCAGGTAATCGAAGAAGTCCATGCCGAGCGCGTTGTGTGCCTGGCTGTGGCCGGTGCGCACCGACGCGCCGAATTTGATCCAGGGCAGCCAGTGAGCACTGTTGGTGACAGCCATGGCGAAAGCACGCAGAGAACGAGGCTCATCCGTGCGCAACGTGTCGAGCAGCGCGGTGCTGTGAAACCGGCCATGCCCATCCGTGGTGGCCAACCCGAGCGCTGCGCAGGCGCGCATCAGCCGGAAGGTCGTGGCCGGCGCGCTGCCCTCGCGTTCGGCGATCTCTTGCGAGGTGAGTGGGCCAGCCGCCAGATGATCGGCCAGCGACAGTTCGGCGGCGGTGCGGATGATCTGGCTGACGCAGAAGCCGAACATCATCTCGGTCATCTGCTGGTAGGGGTCGGCGACAGGGGCGTACTTAGACAGCGGTTGCGGCATGGGGTTCCTCTCGACGGTGCGGCCCGTTCGGCCCGTCGATCGGACTAACGGCCGCAAAGGCCGAAACCGTTCAACCGCGAAGAGAACTCTCAGTTTTCGGTGTCGTCGTCGCCTTTGTCGGAACCCGTTTGCAGGTCGGCGATCGCCTGGTCGATCGCCTCATCGATGCCACTGGTGTCGCCGCCGATCATCCGGTCGATGAACCCGGCGGGCTCGTCGAGATCCTCGGCGCTGGGCAACAGGTCGGGGTGCTGCCAGACCCCGTCGCGGGCGTCGGCGCCGACGGCCTGCGTCAGCCGCTCCCACAGCACCGCCGCCTCACGCAGCTTGCGCGGCCGCAGCTCCAGCCCGACCAGCGTCGCGAACGTCTGCTCGGCCGGCCCGCCGGTGGCACGTCGCCTCCGCAGTGTCTCGCTCAACGCGGACGTGCCGGGGATCCGGTCGCCCAGCGCGTCAGAGACGACGGTCTGCACCCAGCCTTCGATCAGCGCCAGCAGCGTCTCCAGGCGCTCCAGCGCCGCGGTCTGTTCCGGCGTCGCCTTCGGTTCGAAGATGCCCTGATTGAGCAGCTGTTCCATCTCCGACGGATCGGTCAGCGATGCCGGGTTGAACCCGCGGGCGAAGTCCTCGATGCCGCTCATGTCGATCTTCATGCCCTTGGCGAAGGCTTCGACAGCGTTGAGCAGCTGGCTGGCCAGCCACGGCACGTGGCTGAACAGCCGGTGATGCGCGGCCTCACGGGCAGCCAGGAAGGTGAGGATCTCGCTGCGCGGCAGCTCGAGCCCCTCGGCCAGCGACTCGACGGCCTCCGGCATCAGCGCGGCGACCCCCTTCGGACCCAGCGGCAGCCCAATGTCAGTGGACGTCAACACTTCTCGTGACAGCTTGCCCAGTGCCTGGCCGAGCTGCGAGCCGAACGCCATGCCACCCATCTGCGACATCATCGCCAGCAGCGGGCCGGCCATGCTCTTCGCCTCCTCGGGCAGCGCCGACGCCCACACGGTCGAAATCTGTTCCGCGACCGGGTCGCACAGCCGCTTCCAGGTGTCCAGCGTGTTGTCGATCCAGTCGTTGGGAGTCCACGCGACCGCTTGCGTGGTGCCCGCGGGCAGTGCGGTTGCGCCGTCCAGCCACGTCTCGGCCAGATGTACGGCGTCGGCGATCGCGGTGCTGGTCTTCTCGGGCACCGGCGCGACGAAGCCGATGGAGCTCGAGGCAAGTTGCCGGGCCAGGTCGTAGTTCACCGGGCCGGACTGCTTACCGCCGGTCATCACGCCGCCTGCACCGCTGAACATCTCCCCGAGCCGGCTGAAGATCTGGCCGAGTTGGGACATGTCGAAGTCGGACCCGCCACCGAGGCCGAACGGGTCACCGGCGGCGGGGCCGCCCGAATCGGGGTCCTTTTTGGGCTTGTCGCGGTCGGGGTCGTCCCCTGCGGAGAAGCCGAAAGGCGGGTCAGCCATGCCCTCAACGGTACTCACCAGCGGCCCGTCGTGCGGGTCCGAGGGTCATGCTGTCAGTGAACCTCGGTCGGTTCGCACGCGGCGCACGCAGCGTGAACCTTTACTGTGGTCGCCGTGAACAGGCGGATTTCTACGCTGCTGGTCGCCTTGGTGCCGATCGTGGCGTTCGGGGTGCTGCTGTCGCTGGTGACGGTGCCGTATGTGTCGTTGGGTCCCGGCCCTACGTTCGACACGCTCGGCGAGGTCGACGGTAAGCAGGTCGTCGACATCGAGGGCACCGAGGTCCACAAGACCTCGGGGCATCTGAACATGACCACGGTGTCGCAGCGCGACGATCTGACGCTGGGGCAGGCGCTGACACTGTGGATGTCGGGCCGTGAGCAGCTGGTTCCGCGTGATCTCGTGTATCCGCCCGACAGGTCGAAGGACGAGATCGACCAGGCCAATAACGCCGACTTCAAGAACTCCGAGGACAGCGCCGAGTATGCGGCATTGAGCTTTTTGAAGTATCCGTCCGCCGTGACGGTTGCCAACGTCAGCGACCCAGGCCCGTCGGTCGGCAAACTGCAGCACGGCGACGCCATCGACGCCGTCAACGGCAAGCCGGTGGCCAACCTCGGGCAGTTCACGGCGCTGCTAAAGGCCACCAAACCCGGCGACAAGCTGGTGCTGGACTATCGCCGCAAGAATTCGCCTGCGGGCGTCGCCACAGTCACCCTTGGCTCGAACCCAGACCGCGACTATGGATACCTAGGTGTCGGGGTGCTGGACGCGCCGTGGGCGCCGTTCTCCATCGATTTCAACCTCGCCAATATCGGCGGGCCTTCGGCCGGGCTGATGTTTTCTCTCGCGGTCGTCGACAAGCTCACCACCGGCGACCTCAACGACGGCAAGTTCGTCGCAGGCACCGGCACCATCGACAGCGAGGGAAAGGTCGGCTCCATCGGCGGCATCACGCACAAGATTCTGGCCGCCCACGAGGCAGGCGCGACCGTCTTTCTCGTGCCCGCCGACAACTGTGACGAGGCCAAGACCGCCCACGAGGACGGCCTGCAGCTGGTCAAGGTCGACAACTTGGTCCAGGCGGTGGATGCGCTACATGCACTTTCTGCCGGTGGCGAACCTCCCCGTTGCTGAGAAGTTGCCGTGCGGCGAATGCGTAGAGTTGGGGCCACGTCATCTGTGAGACGTTTGAGAACCCAAGACTGGAGTTGACGAGTGGGTATGCGGCCCGCGGCACGAATGCCGAAGCTGACACGACGTAGCCGGATTCTGATCGCGGTCGCGCTGGCCGTCGTGGTGCTCTTGCTGTTCGGGCCGAGACTCATCGACACATACGTGAACTGGCTGTGGTTCGGGGAGCTCGGCTACCGCTCCGTGTTCACCACGACGCTGGTCACCCGGGTCGTCGTCTTCCTGGTGGCGGGGGTGGTGATGGGCGCCATCGTGTTCGCCGCGCTCGCCCTCGCGTACCGCACGCGGCCCGTTTTCGTCCCGACCGCCGGCCCCAATGATCCGGTGGCCCGCTATCGCACTGCGGTGATGACCCGGCTGCGGCTGGTCGGCATCGGCGTGCCGGCGCTTATCGGCCTGATAACCGGCTTTGTCGCGCAGACTTCCTGGGACCGCGTCCAGTTGTTCATCCACGGCGGCAGTTTTGGCGTCGCCGACCCGCAGTTCGGCAAGGACCTCGGCTTTTACGCGTTCGATCTGCCGTTCTACCGGCTGGTGCTGGGCTACCTTTTCTGGGCGACCTTCCTGGCGTTCATTGGCAACCTGGTGAGCCACTACCTCTTCGGCGGTATCCGGCTAGCCGGCCGTACCGGGGCGCTGAGCCGCTCGGCGCGCATCCAGCTGATCGCGCTGTTGGGCATTCTGATGCTGCTCAAGGCCGTCGCGTACTGGACTGACCGCTACACGCTGCTCAGCCACACTCGGGCGGGCAAGCCGTTCACCGGGGCCGGATACACCGATATCAATGCGGTCCTGCCGGCAAAGCTGATCCTGATGGCGATCGCGGTGATCTGTGCGGCGGCGGTGTTCTCCGCGATCGTGTTGCGGGACTTGCGCATTCCGGCGATCGGTGTGGTGCTGCTGCTGTTGAGTTCGCTGATCGTAGGTGCCGGGTGGCCGTTGGTGGTCGAGCAGATCAGCGTGAAACCCAATGCGGCGCAAAAGGAAAGCGATTACATCAGCCGAAGTATCACGGCAACCAGGCAGGCTTACGGGTTGACGCCTGACATCGTCACCTACCGCGATTACAGCGGCAACGCGCAGACGAACGCGCAGCAAGTCGCCGCCGACCGGGCGACAACGTCGAACATCCGGCTGCTCGACCCGACCATCGTCAGCCCGGCGTTTACCCAGTTTCAGCAGGGCAAGAACTTCTACTACTTCCCGGACCAGCTCTCCATCGACCGCTACAACGGTCCCGACGGCAACCTTCGCGACTACGTGGTGGCGGCACGAGAACTCAACCCCGACAGACTGATCGACAACCAGCGCGACTGGATCAACCGACACTTCGTCTACACCCACGGCAACGGTTTCAT
>DASQCE010000670.1:0-7406 GCA_035634855.1 Mycobacterium sp. | reverse complement strand
TTCGGCCACATGTTGGACATCGGTGTCATCCAGCCGCGACTCCACCACCTCTATGACTGGTCTTCCGATGAACTTGCGCTGCCCGGGCTTCGTGCGCTGCTCGATGACGAAGTTCCCACGTACGCATGGGATGCCGCGGACGCCGACATGTGGCAGTTCAATCCCTCGCTGCTTGCACGGGCGGCGCGCCGGATTGTTCCCGCGCCGAGTAGCTAGTCGCCTTCGCTGTTGTTGACTCGACTCCTCGCGCTGCGTCACTGGACCGCGTCGTCGCCTTCGCCCGCCAGCGCGAAACGCCCGTCGGCGGTCTGCTCGACCAGTCCATCCACGAGCAGCGAATCGAGGGCGCGGTCGCGTTGTGCGGTGTCGGTCAACCACGCCACGTCGAGCTGCGCACGCGTGACGGGAGAGTCGTTGCCGCGCAACACATCCAGCAGTCGACCGCGGACCTGACGGTCGGTGCCCGCATAGCGTTGAACACGGCGCGCCGAGGTTCCCGCGGGGTAGCCACGTGACCGCCATGCGCACACGCTCAAGGGGCACAACCCGCACTGCGGCGAACGCACGGTGCACACCGTTGCGCCCAGCTCCATCAGGGCGACTGAAAACCGCGGCGCATCATGATCATTGGGCAACAACGCGTTGACGTCGTCGAGATCACGCGGTGACGAGGATGGGCTGGCGTCAGCCCTGCCGTGCACAGCCCTTGCCACTACACGACGCACGTTGGTGTCGACGACGGGCACCCGCTGTTGGTATGCGAAGCAGGCGACCGCGCGGGCGGTGTAGGCACCGATCCCCGGCAGCGTCAGCAGTGTTTCGACGTCCGACGGCACCACATCGTCGAACAGCTCGGCGATCACTGTCGCGCATTCATGTAGCCGCTTGGCCCGCCGCGGATAACCGAGCTTGCCCCAGGCTCTCAGCACATCCGCCGCACTGGCGGTGGCGGTCGCGGATGGTGTCGGCCAGCGGGCCACCCACGCCAGCCAGATCGGTTCGACTCGCGCCACCGGCGTCTGCTGAAGCATGAACTCGCTGACCAGGATCTGCCACGGTGTCACGCCTGGTCGACGCCACGGCAGGTCACGCTGTGCGCGCTCGTACCATCCTGATAACTGACGTGAATCGATCACGGCCGCATACTCCGGCACAATGTCGGCCATGCCAAACACGAATCCGGTGACCGCCTGGAAAGCACTCAAGGAGGGTAACGAGCGCTTCGTTGCGGGCGAGCCAGAACATCCCAGCCAGAGCATCGAAGACCGGGCCAGGCTGGCGGCGGGGCAGAAGCCCACCGCCGTGGTGTTCGGCTGCGCCGACAGTCGGGTGGCCGCCGAGATCATCTTCGACCAGGGGCTCGGCGACATGTTCGTGGTGCGCACCGCGGGCCAC
This sequence comes from Mycobacterium sp., assembly GCA_035634855.1. GTDB lineage: Bacteria > Actinomycetota > Actinomycetes > Mycobacteriales > Mycobacteriaceae > Mycobacterium. The sequence continues at coordinate 6,011 of DASQCE010000670.1, read as the reverse complement.
GTCATCGACGCCGCGGTGCTGGGATCCATCGAATACGCGGTCACCGTGCTCAACGTGCCGCTGATCGTCGTGCTGGGTCATGACAGCTGCGGCGCCGTCAAGGCGACGTTGTCGGCGCTCGACGACGGCGTGATGCCCGGCGGGTATGTGCGCGACATCGTGGAACGGATCACGCCATCGGTGCTGATGGGGCGCCACGCCGGGTTGACCCGCGTCGACGAGTTCGAGACTCGACACGTCAACGAAACCGCCGTGCAGCTGCGGATCCGCTCCGCACCGGTCGCCGAGGGCATCGCGGCAGGCACGCTCGCGATAGTCGGTGTCACCTATCACCTGGCCGACGGCAGGGTGGTGTTGCGGGATTATCTGGGCGACATCGGCGAAGGCTGAGCGGCGACACGCCGAGTCACCTCGGACGAAGCAGCGTGACCTGGCCTTACCGTGAGGTTGTGCTGGATCTAGAACCGCATGGCCCGCTACCGAGGCAGATTTACTGGCGCCGCCGGGCACTCGCGCTGGGGATAGCGGTCCTCGTCATCGGCGTCGTCGCCGCAGTGGTGGCGATGGTCGTGATGAACAGCACGGGCACCCAGGGCAAGACCGCCGATAAGCCGACCCCTGCGCAGGCCGCCGCGCCCACACCGCTTCCCGGGGAGAATCCCGAGGTCAAGACGCCGGTGATGCCGCCCGCTCAGCAGGCCCCGGCGCCGACGCCCACCCCGACTGCGGCCGTCATGCCGCCGCCGGTGCTCAAGGAGGGTGACGACTGCCCCGACTCCACGCTGGCGGTCAAGGGCATCACCAATCAGCCGCAGTACGTCGTCGGGGACCAGCCGAAGTTCACCATGGTCGTTACCAACATCGGCCTGGTCGCATGCCAGCGCGACGTCGGCGCCGCGGTGCTGGCCGCCTACGTGTATTCGCTGGACAACTCCCGGCTGTGGTCGAACCTCGACTGCGCGCCGTCGAACGAGACGCTGGTCAAGACGTGCCAGCCGGGTGAGCAGGTGACGACCGAGGTGACCTGGACGGGCATGGGCTCGGCGCCGCAGTGTCCGCTGCCGCGTCAACCAATCGGGCCGGGCACTTACAACCTCGTCGTGCAGCTGGGCAATCTGAGGTCGGCGGCGGTGCCGTTCATCCTCGCCCCGCCCGTCGCGCCCGGTCAGGCATCACCACCGGCGGAGGGCGTGCAGCCCGCCGAACCCGCGCCTGCGCCGCAAGGCGGCTAGTTGCGCCTAGCCGGCGTCGTCGGTAACGAGCTCTTCGTCCCAGCCGTTGACGTGTGACTCCGTCGATTCCCGCGGCTCGGGCTCATGATGGGGGAGGTGTTCGGTGCCAGGCACCCCACCGAGGGCAGCGATTGTGTCTTTGATCTTCGCCGCGTCCTCGTCGTTGGGGATCGCGCCTGCTTCGAGCTCATCGAGGAGATCGGCGGCGTCAACCGGCACACTCAAACGCTCGCCACACTGTGGAACGAGGGCGCCCGCATTCTGCGCATCGAGGACCGCGACGAGCGGGCACATGCGATGAACCCGATCTTCGAGCAGATCAGCCAAGTCGTGAACGACTTTCGGTCGAGATCGGCAACGCCCACCTCCTCGTCGAAGACGATCGTCTGAATCGCGCGTTGAACCATGTCAGCGAGGCTGCTCTGTTGGCGATCCGCGTAGCGGAAGATTTGCACGACGCCGTAGTGGAAGGGCGCACGCCGCAGCGAAATCCCTTCCCGCCTGTATAGCGGCTGTTGCACACCAGAGCTGCAGAAGCTCGCAGCCTCGCGTGGGAGTTGCTCCGAACGGGCTCGACGGCACAAGAGCCGCAACGGAATAGGGGTGGCCCGAGTGTCGGGTTGATGCACGGTTTCTTCGTTGGCGTGTGAAACAACCCCACACTCAACGCCTGGGTGCAGCAGCCGTTCGGGCTAGGCCAGCCGGTCGGCGATCGTCGACTCGGCCAGCTGTGACAGCCCTTCCCGGATGTGGCGGGCCCACATCGAGCCGATGCCTTCCACCGACTGCAGGTCATCGGACGTGGCGGCCAGCAGGCCCTGCAATGAACCGAACGACCGCACCAGCAGGTCGACGTGGGCGAACTGCAACCGCGGGATGCCCGCCATCGCGCGGTAGCCGCGCGAGCTCATCGCCGAGTCCTGCGCTTCGGCCGTCGACGGGTAACCGAAAACCCTTGCCAGTGTGGTGAAGTCGAGAAGTTCGTTGTCCGACAGCGAGTCGAGCTCCTCGAGCGTCGCGCTGACCTGAGCTGGCGTCGGCGGGTCGGGGTTGGCGTGGTAGTCGCGCACGATCAGCTCTCGGGCGGTGTCGTTGTCGCCGACGAGTTCCTCCAGCTGCAGCTTGAGCTGGCGGCCGTCGGTGCCCAGTTCGACTACGTCGGAGTCGATCTCCAGGCTGATCCGCCGCACCATCTCCAGTCGCTGCACGACGGTCATCACGTCGCGCAGCGTCACGAAGTCTTCGATCTCGGCGGTGGAGAGCTGCCTGCTGACTTCATCGAGGCGGGTCTTGTAGCGTTCGAGCGTGTCGATGGTCTGGTTGGCCCGAGACAGGATGGCCGCCGAATCGGGGATCACGTGGCGCTCGCCCGCGACGTAGACCGTGACGATGCTCATCGAGTGGCTCACCGAGATCACCGGGTAGCCGGTCTGGATGGCGGTGCGCTCGGCGGAACGGTGCCGGGTGCCGGACTCCTCGGTGGGGATCGACGGGTCGGGCACGAGTTGCACGTTGGCTCGCACGATGCGGCCCCCGTCGGTGGACAGCACGACCGCACCGTCCATCTTGGACAGCTCGCGCAGCCGGGTCGGTGCGTAGCGGACGTCGAGTTCGAAGCCGCCGTCGCAGATACCCTCGACGCTGTCGTCGTAGCCGATCACGATCAGGGCGCCGGTGCGGCCACGCAGGATGCGCTCCAGTCCGTCGCGCAGCGCGGTGCCGGGCGCCAGCCGCGCGATGGTCTCCCGCAGGGTCGGCCTGGCCAGCGGCACCACGTTGCGGCTCGACCTGCCGCTCGCCTTGACGGCCATGGCCCCTCCTAGGATCGGCCGTTATCCGCGTCAGTTTGACTGATTTGCCGCAGCACCCGCAACGCTGTCTGAATGTTGTCGGCGGGAAGGGTGCGCAGCCCTGCGGGCACCGCCGTGACACCCTCCGGCACCAAGGCGCACCCGAATCCGAGCCGCGCCGCCTCGGCGAGTCTGCGATCCATGCCGCTGACCCTGCGCAGATCGCCTGCCAGCCCGACCTCGCCGATCGCCACCGCGTTGGTGGGCATGGGCAGGTCGGTGTAGGCGGACGCGATCGCCAGCGCCACCGCCAAGTCCGACGAAGAGTCGGTAAGCCGCATGCCGCCGACGGTGGACAGGTAGATGTCGTTGGCCCCGACGGGAAGCCTCGCGCGTTTCTCCAGCACCGCGGTGATCATCGCGGCACGGGACGAGTCGATGCCGCTGACCGCACGGCGGGGCGAGCCGCTGGCGGGTGTGCCGATCAGCGCCTGCACCTCGCCGATCAACGGTCGTTTGCCGTCGAGCGTGACCGTCACCGCCGTGCCCGGCACCGGCTTGGGGCGCTGGTCGAGGAAGAGGCCCGACGGGTCGGAGACGCATTCAATTCCATTGTCGTGCAACAGGAAACAGCCGACTTCGTCGGCGGCGCCGAAGCGGTTCTTCACGCCGCGCACCATGCGAAGGGCAGACGTGCGATCGCCCTCGAAGTGCAGCACGACGTCGACGAGGTGTTCCAGCGAGCGCGGCCCGGCGATGGCGCCGTCCTTCGTGACATGTCCGACAAGGAGCATCGCCACCCCTGATGTCTTGGCCGCCATGGTCAGCGCCGTCGTCACCGCGCGCACCTGGGTGACCCCGCCCGTGACGCCGTCTGTCTCAGTGGTGGACATGGTTTGCACCGAGTCGATCACGACCAGGCTCGGCCGTACCTCGTCGATGTGGCCGAGCGCCATCTGCAGATCCGATTCGGCGGCCAGGTAGACCTCGTCGTGGGTGCAGCGGGTGCGTTCGGCCCGAAGCCGGATCTGGCCGGCCGACTCCTCGCCCGACAGATACAGTGCGCGCCTGCCGGCCTGCGCCCAGCGATGCGCGACCTCGAGCAGCAGCGTCGACTTGCCGACGCCCGGGTCGCCTGCGAGCAGTGTCACCGAGCCTGGAACCAGACCTCCTCCGAGAACACGGTCCAGTTCACTGACCCCGGTGTGGAAATGCCGGGTGTTGCCGGGGTCGATCGAGCTGATCGGCACCGCGGGCGAGGTCGGCGCGACCGCGCGCCGCGTGGCGCCGCCGTTGACCGCGGTCAGTACCGCGACTTCGTCGACGGTGCCCCAGGTGCCGCAATCCGGGCAGCGGCCAACCCATTTGGCGGTGGCGTGGTGGCATTCCGAGCAGCGGTACTGCGAACGCGCTTTTGCCACGCCGTGACCGTAACCGGTCGGACCGACAGCCCGCCCGAAATACCTAGTGGTGACCGCCCGTGTCGCCGGCTTCTGCGGCTGCTTCACGGCGCGGGGCCTCACCGGCGGAGATCGGCACCGCGACCGTGGTCTCCCCGGCCTTCTCGAAGGCGAAGGTGAACTGGTATGTCAGCCCGTTGGTGATCGGCTTGGACAAGGCAAGTTTTGCCTTGGCGGCGTCGGCCCTCTCGGCCGATTCCAGGGGCGCGATCTGGCCGTCCGGCTCGCCCACCGCCAGCACACCGTTGGCGGGCACCGAAGTGTCGCCGGAAAGGCTCACCGTGCCGACGTCGGAAGTGATCGAAACCAGTTTGTCGTTGACGTCCGGCGAGCCGTTCACGGCGACGAACAACAGCTCGACGTCGCGGCCGGGCTGCACGTAGTCGGTCGATAGCGCGGCGCGCAGGTGGATGTTGCGCAGCGAAATCGTGCCGAGGGTGGCGCTGGTGCCGTTCACGGCGGCTTCCTGGGTGGCCATCTGGGACACCTGCCCGGCCCCGCAGCCGCTCAGTGCGACGGCGCCGGCCACCCCGCAGGCGGCCAGGCCGGCGGTTAGGCCGCGGACGCGAGGAGCGGGAAGGGAACCAGAAGTACGCGGTTTGAAGCGGTCCATCCAGGCCTCCTGCTCGCCGACGAGGCGACCGTGCTGTGGTCGCGGTGGTTCGACTATGCACAGTAGTAGGTGGAGGTTGGGGACGGTAGCTGAGGGCTGGCGGCGTCTCGGCAGCTACCTCGAAGCGGTCCGATAGCTGGAGCACAGAGCGCGCAAAACAGCTCGCGCAATGCACGTATTCGTCACCCTGTCAACCCCTGCTCTTCACCGACTGTGCCCCTGACCTGCACCGTTGATCCGCGCCTGTCTAGCCCCCGTGCTAACATTGAGGGGTGAAAGGGGCTCGTATCTGATGATTTTTAAGGTCGGAGACACCGTTGTCTATCCACACCACGGTGCTGCGTTGATCGAGGCGATCGAAACCCGGACCATCAAAGGCGAACAAAAGGAATACCTCGTCTTGAAGGTCGCCCAGGGGGACCTCACCGTTCGAGTACCCGCCGAGAATGCCGAGTATGTCGGGGTGCGCGACGTCGTAGGCCAGGAGGGCCTCGACAAGGTTTTCCAGGTGCTTCGGGCCCCGCACACCGAAGAGCCGACCAACTGGTCGCGCCGGTACAAAGCCAACCTCGAGAAGCTGGCCTCCGGAGATGTCAACAAGGTCGCCGAGGTCGTCCGCGACCTGTGGCGCCGGGATCAGGAGCGTGGCCTGTCCGCAGGCGAGAAGCGGATGCTGGCCAAGGCGCGGCAGATCCTGGTCGGTGAGCTCGCGCTTGCCGAGAACACGGACGACGCCAAGGCGGCAACCATCCTCGACGAGGTGCTGGCCGCCGCGTCCTGAAGGCGATGATGTCGATCCCGCGGGTTGGGCTCGGCACTGACGTACACCCCATCCAGGCCGGTCGGCCGTGTTGGCTGCTGTGCCTGCTGTTCGCCGACGCCGAGGGCTGCGCCGGTCATTCCGATGGTGACGTGG
>DASQCE010000669.1:0-6747 GCA_035634855.1 Mycobacterium sp. | reverse complement strand
CACCACCCGCGACAGCTACGTCAACTACGACGAGCGGGCCTGGACCGAAACCCATGCCCGGGTCGCTGTGGCCAAGCAGTATCCGGTCGTCGCCAGCATCGACCAGGTGGTGGTCAACGGCGACCACGCGGAGGCCAACGTCACCACGTTCATGGCCTACGCACCGCAGACCCGTTCGACCCGCAGCTTCGACCTCCAGTTCCGCGACGAGCAGTGGAAGATCTGCCAGGCGCCCGACAGTTAGGGCTGCGTCAGCCCGATGCAGGTGCCGAGGTGTTGCTGGTTGCACGGGATGCCGTCCACCGACTGAAAACCACCTCCCGGCGGCGGGGCCGACACCTCGGCCCCACTCGGCGGGACGGTGATGGCGGGCGGAGCCGAGGACTGCGCTTGACCCTGGGTGCATACCCCGGGGAAACGGGTAGGCACGGTGCCGTAGGGGCACCCGTTGGCGGCGGCCGGCGAGGCGACCGCGAGCGATCCCATCACGGTCGCGACTGTGCAGCAGGCGAGCAGAATTCCACGCTTCACCGGCCAAACTCTAGCTGGTTCAGCTTGCGACTTGCTGGGTGACCTCCCGCCGGCGCTACCCGGCGGAATTGGATTGCCGGCTCAGCCGGCGGTAACCGACCGGCCCGCGCTGTGCAGGTCGTTGCACGCCTCGACGACGCGTTCCGACATGCCGGCCTCGGCCTTCTTCAGGTAGGTGCGCGGGTCGTAGGCCTTCTTGTTGCCGACCTCGCCGTCGATCTTGAGCACACCGTCGTAGTTGGTGAACATGTGCCCGGCGAGCGGACGGGTGAACGCGTACTGGGTGTCGGTGTCGACGTTCATTTTCACCACGCCGAACTTGAGCGAGTCCTCGATCTCGGACTTCAGCGAGCCGGACCCGCCGTGGAACACGAAGTCGAAAGGCTTTGCGCCCTCGGCCAATCCGAGCTTGGCCGCGGCGACCTTCTGGCCCTGGTCCAGGACGTCAGGGCGCAGCTTCACGTTGCCCGGCTTGTAAACGCCGTGCACGTTGCCAAACGTCGCGGCCAGCAGGTACTTGCCGTGTTCGCCTGCGCCGAGCGTCTCGATGGTCTTCTCGAAGTCCTCGGGGGTGGTGTAGAGCTTGTCGTTGATCTCGTGGGCGACGCCGTCTTCCTCGCCACCGACGACGCCGATTTCGATTTCGAGGATGATCTTGGCGGCAGCGGCTTCCTTGAGCAGCTCGCGGGCGATGTCCAGATTCTCGTCGATCGGCACCGCCGACCCGTCCCACATGTGCGACTGGAACAGTGGGTTCTTGCCTTCGGCGACCCGCTTCTGCGAAATGGCCAGCAGCGGCTTGACATAGCTGTCCAGCTTGTCCTTCGGACAGTGATCGGTGTGCAGCGCCACGGTGATCGGGTACTTGTCGGCGACGATGTGCGCGAACTCGGCCAGCGCGACCGCGCCGGTCACCATGTCCTTGACGCCGAGCCCGGAGGCGAACTCCGCCCCGCCGGTGGAGAACTGGATGATGCCGTCGCTGCCGGCATCGGCGAAACCCTTGAGGGCGGCGTTCAGGCTTTCAGAGCCGACGCAGTTGATCGCCGGGAACGCGAACGAGTGCTCCTTGGCTCGACCCAGCATTTCCGCGTAGACCTCGGGTGTTGCGATGGGCATTTGAAGTTCCTCTCGGCTGATCGCGGTTTGATGCAGTATCTCAAGAACGACGTGAGCTCACACGGTCAGGATCATCCGGTAGCGCGCACGGCCCTCGTCCATCGCCGCATATGCCTCGGCGGCCTCGGCCAGCGGCCGCTCCTCGATCCACGCGCGAACACCGGACAGAACCGCGAACTGCATGGTCTCCTCGACGTCACGCGACGTACCGGACGGATGCCCTGTCACGGACAACCCTGGGGTGATCAGCTGGATGGGCGCGATCGGAAGCGGGTCGGCGGTGACGCCGACGGTGATCAGTTCGCCCTCCGGCGCGAGCCCACCGACGGTCTGCGCCATCGCGGCCGAATTGGCGGCCGTCGCGAGCACCACGGACGCGCCGCCAAGCGCCTGCAACGCGGCAGCGACATCACTGGCCGTCGAGTCGATGTAGTGGTGTGCGCCCAGTTCGCGAGCGTTGGCCTCCTTGTCCGCTCCGCGCGCGATCGCGATCGTCTCGAAGCCCATCGCCTTCGCCCACTGCACTCCGAGGTGGCCCAGCCCGCCGATGCCCAGGACGGCGACGCGGTCCCCGGCTACGGCCTTGGTCCTGCGCAGCGCGTGGTACGTCGTCACGCCGGCACAACCCATCGGCGCCGCTTCGGCGAATGACAGTTCGTCGGGGATGCGTGCGAGCGCGGTCGCCGGGGCGATCACCGATTCCGCGTAGCCGCCCGGATAGTGCAAGCTCGGCACCTGGCCGTTCTCGCACTGCATGAACTTCCCCTTGCGACAGGGGATGCACTTGTTGCAATTGCCGCCGAACCAGCCGACCGCCACCCGGTTGCCGACCGCAAAGTTGTCGACACCATCACCGAGTTCGGCAACCGTTCCCGCGATCTCGTGCCCCAGCGTCAGCGGCCACGTCATGTTCGGAAAACCACCGGTGACGAAACCGTGGTCGGTTCCGCACACACCGCAGGCGGAGACGGCAATGCGGACCTGTCCTGGGCCGGGCGGCGTGGTCTCGACGTCAACGAGGGTGAGAGGCGTGTTGGCGGAGGCGACATGAACGGCCTTGTGGGTGGTCATAGCCGACCCTAGCGCCGAAGACAGCCCGGCACAGCCCGGTACAGCGGCCTCGAAGGAGCTCGCCGGTATCTTGGGGTGCCATGACCACCACGGCCGTCTCTGCCGCTGCCACGCAGCTGGCACTCATGCCGGACTTCCTGGATCCGATAAAGCTCATCGGATACTTCGGCGCCTGGGCGTTGGTCGGGCTGCTGGTCGTGATCTTCGTCGAGTCGGGCGTACTGTTCCCGGTGCTGCCCGGGGACACGCTGCTGTTCGTCGCGGGCATGCTGGCCGCAGGAACCGCCGCCGCAGGACACGCCGAATTCCAGCTGTGGCAGCTACTGGTCTTCATCCCTATCGCCGCAATCCTCGGCGGACAGGTCGGGTACTTCATCGGCCGGTACGTGGGTACCGCGATGTTCAAGCCGGACGCGCGGTTCCTGAAGCAGAAGTACCTCGTTGAGGCCCACGCGTTCTTCGAGCAGCGCGGCCCCTTCGCGATAGTGATCGCGCGGTTCGTGCCGATTGTGCGGACCCTTGCGCCGATCACGGCGGGCGCCGCCCGCATGGGCTATGGCGCATTCACGCTATTCAACGTCATCGGCGCCGTCGTGTGGGGCGTCGGCCTGACGCTGCTGGGGTACGGGCTCGGCCAGTTCGAAATCATCCAGAAGCTGCTCGAGCCGATCTTCATCCTCATCGCGCTGGCGTCCGTCTCACCGATGTTCATCGAGTGGTACAAGCGGCGCCGGGCCGCCAAGAGGGCCACCGGGGAGCCCGCGCCCGAAGCCTAGGTGCGCGGCGCTACCCGTCGGCCAACGCGGCGAACAGCTCCCGCAACCCCGTCAGGGAGTGGGCGGGCAGAAACAGGTCGCAGTAAGGCAACGCCGTCGCCATCGAAGCGGCCAGTGGCCGGAAGTCTTCGTGCGCGGCTCGTGGGTTGAGCCAGATCAGCTTCTGCGCCCGACGACGCACCCGGGCCAACGCCCGGTCGAGCACATCGGGCGGATCACTGTCCCACCCGTCGGACGCGATGATCACCACCGCGCCGCGCAGTGCGTTGCCGTGTGAGGCCGACACCAGCTCGCCGATGCAGCGCCCGACACGCGTGCCGCCGTACCGGTCGGTGACCTTGGCATTGGCCCTGGCCAACGCCACCTCCGCCGAACGATGCGACAGCACGGCGGTCAGCCGTGTCAGCGAAGTCGAGAACGCGAAGACCTCGGGTCGAATTCTCTTCTGCCGCAGGGCCGCTGCCCGCATGAGATGAAGATAGACGGTGGCATACGGCTGCATCGACCGGCTGACGTCGCAGACCAGCACCACTCGGCGCGGGTATTCCCGGCTACGAGTACGAGCCACCCGGATCGTTTCCCAGCCGGTCGTGCGCGACGCCTTTATGGTCTCCCGCAGGTCAATACGCTTGCCCTGCCGGTTCGGCTCGCTGCGCAAGCTGCGGCGCCGGGGCCAGCGGTCCAGTGCGCCCTCCAGCCATTCGCCGAGCAGGCGGAGGTCGTCGGGATCGAACCGCTCAAACGGTTCATCCGCCCGCACGACGATCCGGCTCGGCAGGATGTCCGGTATACCAATGTCGGCGGCGTGAGTGTCGATGGCGGTGATCGACGCGGGGCGGGTGCTCCACGGCAGGCCGCCTTCGGCGATCACGCTGGCACGACCGGGCACACCAGGGTCGGCGGCGGCGGTTGTGCCCATGCTCTGTTTGAGCCCCGGCGGATCGACACCCAGCACCGCGTCAGCGAATACGGCCTCGAAGATCGCGTCGAACGCGGCCAGGTCCTCCACCCGGTTCACAAGTGTCAGCCGCGCCGCCCAATAGAGCTGTAACCGGGTTCTCGGCCAATCATGTTGTAGCGCCTCGACGAATCCCGCTGGACCGCTTGCAGAAACCACCACGCCACCGGTGTGCAGCCGGTTGACCAGCGCCACGGCGAAGGCGGCGAGGTCGACGCCACGAAGGAGAAAAGGTGCGGTCATCGCCTCCCGCGCAGCGCCTTCCGCGCTATGCGCAGCCGTCCCAGCGCGAACACGACGGCCGCCAACAGGAAGGCGCCGAAGACCGGCGGACCGAACTTCTTGAGCGCGCTGCCACCGGCGAGTTGGATCAGGTCGATGGGCTCTGATGACGGCGGCGGGCTCGGTGCGGCGGCCACCACAGGCGGCACCACGCCGTTCGGGGCGGGCGCCGGGGGTACATCATCCGCCGCCAGTTTCGCTTCCAGCGACTCAACGAACTGTCCGAGCAGCTTCTCTGAAACCTGTTGCAGCATACCGCTTCCGAACTGGGCGAGCTTTCCGACGACCTTGAGGTCGGTATCGACGGTGACGCGGGTGCGGTCTCCGGCATCGTGCAGTTGAGCCGTGACGGTGGCGGCCGCGTTCCCCGTACCGCGCGACTCCTTGCCCTTGCCGTCGATCACGGCACGGTGCTCGTCGCGATTCTGCTCGACGAAATGCACCCTGCCGCTGAACTCGCTCGTGACGGGACCGACCTTGACCTTGACCTTGCCCAGCACGTCATCGCCGTCACGCCCGGTCATCTCCGCACCGGGCATCAGCGGGATGACTTGCTCGAGATCCGTGAGGACGTCCCACGCGTCCTCGATCGGGGCGCTGACGGTGAACTCGTTTGCAATCTTCATCAAGCAATTCCTCTCAGTGCGAGCTGTACTGTGCGAACGCGTGGCTGATCGCAGTGTGGTCATCGGGTGTCTTCGCCAGTGCGCCGATCCCGGCCAGCGCCCGTTCGGTATCCGAGGAGACCAGATCCGTCACACCCAACGCAACCAGGGCAGCCACCCAGTCGATCGTCTCCGCCACGCCAGGTGGCTTGTCGAGATCGAGATCTCTTGTACCACCCACAAACTGGGCAGCGTGTTCGACGAGAGCGGAGGTCGCACCAGGCACGGTACGGCGTACGATCTCGGCGGCGCGGGACGGCTCGGGGTAGTCGATCCAGTGGTAGAGGCACCGGCGTCGCAGCGCGTCGTGCAGATCCCGGCTGCGATTGGACGTCAGCACCGCGATCGGTGGGCGCTCGGCGACGAAGGTGCCCAGTTCCGGGACGGTGACCGCGGCTTCACCGAGGAACTCCAACAGTAGTGCCTCGAATTCATCATCGGCACGGTCGATCTCGTCGATCAGGAGCACGGGCGCGTTGGGCCCGCGGTACCGGACGCACTGCAGGATCGGGCGGTTCACCAGGTACGCCTCGGTATAGAGATCGGATTCGTCGATGCCTGCCCCACGTGCCTCGGCAAGCCGAATGGACAACAGCTGACGCGGATAGTTCCAGTCGTAGAGGGCTTCGGCCGCGGTCAGCCCCTCGTAGCACTGTAGCCGCAGCAGTGGTGTGCCCATCACGGCCGCGAGGATCTTCGCAGCGGTCGTCTTCCCCACCCCCGGTTCGCCTTCCAACAGCAGTGGGCGGCCCAGCGTCACCGCCAGGTAGATCGCAGATGCGGTGCCGACGTCGAGTAGATAGTCTCGCGAGTCGAAGCGGCCGATGACCTCGTCGACGTCCGCGAACAGCACCGGAAATTCTGTCATCGTGGCTCCGCAGCCAGCAGGTAATCACGATGTGGCTGATTGCGTGCTCCAAGGCGTTTCGACCGGCCGGCTGCCAGCACGACACCGGTGACTCGGCCCTCGCTCACGCCTCGACTCCCGCTCGCTCCGGTCCTCGCTTCGGGCGGGAGCTTGCGGTTCGCCCCATCGAGCCCGGTCTCGCTGCGATCCTCACTCGCGATCGTCTTCGGGTGCTCATGACTGCTTCCAGGGCAGGCCGACGGCTTTCCACCCGGTGCCGCCGCGATGCTTGTGTTCGTCGAGGTTGCCTTCGAACCCGTCCAGCACGTTGTAGGACGGGGCGATGCCCGCCTCCGTTGCGGCCTCGGCGGCCCCGATCGAGCGGTTGCCGGAGCGACACAGGAATACCACGGGCCGTCCCCTGCTGGCGCGTGGGCCCACGTCAGGCGTGACGCCAGCGTTGACAAGGTCGTCGACGAAGTTGTCGTTGCGCTTTCC
>DASQCE010000668.1:0-8264 GCA_035634855.1 Mycobacterium sp. | reverse complement strand
GGCAACCACGCCTAGAGGCTGGCGTTGAGCGCCTTGATCGGCATCTGCAGATCGTCGAGCAGTTCGAGATCGGCCTCGGCGGGCCTGCCGAGCGTGGTCAGGTAGTTGCCGACGATGACGGCGTTGATGCCGCCGAGAATGCCCTTCTTGGCGCCGAGGTCGCCCAGTGTGATCTCACGGCCGCCTGCGAAGCGCAGCATCGTGCGCGGCAGCGCGAGGCGGAACGCGGCGACGGCTTTCAGCGCCTCCGACGCAGACATCACCTCGAGATCGCCGAACGGGGTGCCCGGCCGCGGGTTCAGGAAGTTCAGCGGGACCTCGTGCGGATCCAGCTCGGCGAGGTTCGCCGCGAACTCCGCGCGCTGTTCGAGGGTCTCGCCCATGCCGAGGATGCCACCGCAACACACCTCCATGCCCGCCTCGCGGACCATCTGCAGGGTGTCCCAGCGCTCCTCCCAGGTGTGTGTGGTGACGACGTTGGTGAAGAACGACCGGGCGGTCTCCAAGTTGTGGTTGTAGCGGTGCACGCCCATCTCCGCGAGCCGCTCGACCTGCTCCTCGGTCAGCATGCCGAGCGAGCACGCGATCTGGATGTCGACCTCGTTGCGGATCGCCTCGATGCCCGCGGCGACCTGTGCCAGCAGCCGCTCGTCGGGTCCGCGGACGGCCGCGACGATGCAGAATTCCGTCGCGCCCGTCTTGGCGGTCTGCTTGGCGGCCTCGACCAGGCCCGGGACGTCCAGCCACGCGCTGCGCACCGGCGAAGCGAAAAGCCCTGACTGCGAACAGAAGTGGCAATCCTCAGGGCAGCCGCCTGTCTTCAGGCTGATGATGCCCTCGACCTCGACGTCGGGTCCGCACCATGCCATCCGCACCTCATGCGCCAGCGCCAGCAGTTCGTCGAGCCGATCGTCGGGCAGCTGCAGCACCTGCAGTGTCTGCTCCTGGTTCAGGCCCTCGCCGCGCTCCAGTACCTGCTCGCGAGCCTCCGCCAGAATGTCGCTCACCCGTCGCCCTCCATCGCTTCTTGAACGGTGTTCAGGTTAGGGTACCGGTGTGCAGCTCCACAAACGCGACGTGGTCGGCGCGGCGACAACGCTGCTGGACTCCTACGGGATCGCCGACCTGACAATGCGGCGGCTGGCCCGTGAGCTCAGCGTCTCACCCGGCGCGCTGTACTGGCATTTCGCCAACAAGCAGCAGCTCCTGGGCGCCGTCGCGGACCGGATCCTGGAATCGGTCGATGATGGGCCCGGCGGCTGGCGTGACCGCGTCGCGGCGATCTGCCGACAGCTGCGCGATGCACTGCTGTCGCACACCGACGGCGCCGAGCTGGTGTCGGCGAGCTTCGCGGCAGGACAGTCGGAGGTGATGGCGCGGATTCTTGCGTGGCTCACCGACGCTGCAGCCGATGCGGGTGTCTACCCCACGCACGCCGAGCTGGCGGCCCGCACGGTCGTGTACTACGTATTGGGATTCACTGCCGACGAACAGTCACGGCTGCAATGGGATGCCGCAGGCGCCGACCTGCCCGACGAGCAGTCCGTCCTGTCGGAGGATCCGAGCGCGCGGTTCGCGTTCGGGCTGCGCCTTCTTGTCGACGGCATCGCCGCGCACACTCCCGCCCAAACCAACGTTTCGGCGACAAAGTTCGAGTAGATCTCGCCATTTCGTCGATTTCGGCGGGGGTTCAGAGCCACTTGTCGGACCTCTCGACTACCGTCCCACACGTGATCACCGTCGACGATGTCCGGCGCATCACCGCGTCATTGCCTCGGTCCTATGAGGTGGTAGTGCGCGACCAGATCAAGTTCCGGGTGGGGCGCATCGTCTTCGTCGCGTTCTCGCGAGACGAGACGGTGATGGGCGTCGGCTTCCCCAAGGAGGAACGGGCCGCAGTGGTGGCCGCCGAACCCGACAAGTTCATCCTGCCTCGCAAATCGGACATGCGGTACAACTGGATTCACGTCCGGCTCGACGCGATCGACCTCGAGGAAATGCGTGAACTGGTAATCGACGCCTGGCGGATGTGCGTGCCGAAAAGTGTTGCGGCATTGGTCAACTGATCGGATATTCCAACTTGGCATTTCCGTCCCAGCGTCGCAGTCCGGCCACGCGCCCGACGATCTCCTGCGGCTTGCCCGCGATCCGCAGTGCGCGGCCCAGCTGGGCCGGCCCGATGCGACGGGCGAGCGTGACGTGCGCGGTCCACTGCCCCGGCAGGGCATTCGCCATCGGACCGGGCGACAGATGCGGTAGGCACAGCCGGTGCACCTCGGCGTGCACGTCGAGCAGCGCCGTCGTCGGCACCACAAGCCGCGCGAGCACCACCTTCGCCCTGCCGAACAACAGCGGTGCGCCGATCCGGCATTCGAACGGGAACACCGCACTCAACGTTCTCAAGAGCGCATCCACCTCGGCGTCGATCCGCTCGGCAACCGTCAGTGTCGCGTGCGGCCTGCTCGCGGGCGCCTGGCTGGGGATCCCGGCCTCGCGCAGCCCGTCCCAGATGCGCCGGACCGCTTCTTCGGTGTCCGGGTCGAAAACCAGCTCGACGGAGTGGACCATCAGCCGGCCAGGCTCGTGACCCACTGTGCGTCGAACGCGGCCGCGCTCATCGACTCGAATTCCTCCGCGCTCAGCGAACCCGCACCCGCGGGCAGAACGGCCCGCACCTCAGCCAACCTGCCCAGCGCGTCGCGATTGCCCGCCTCTGCCACATCCGGTTCGCGCGGCCAAGCGCCGATCACCAGTCCTGAACATGGAATCTCTCGGGCAGCAAGCGCTTCCAGCGTGAGAGCGGTGTGGTTCAGCGTGCCCAGCCCCGGCGAAACAACGACCAAAACCGGTGCGGCCAGCTCGCGCGCGAGGTCGCGCAGCGTGACCCCTCCCGCAGCGAGTTCGACCAACAGCCCACCCGCACCCTCCACCAGGGTCAGCTTCGCGTCGACCGACGCGACCGACGCCACCAGCTCGTCGCGAGTCGGCAGCGCCAGACCTGCACGCTGGGCGGCCGCGGCCGGTGCCAGCGGCTCCGGATACCGCCATGTGCCGTACAGCGCGCCCACCCCGGACAGCCGCGCCACATCGGCGAGGTCGTCGTCGCGGGGGCTGCCGGTTTGTACGGGCTTACACACCGCGACGTCGACGCCAGCCAGCCGCGCGCTACAAGCGAGCGCCGCGGTCGCCACCGTCTTGCCGACGCCGGTGTCGGTGCCCGTGACGACCAGAACGCTCACGGGCTGTGTTTGATGTCGGCCGCCCGATGCCTCGGGCGGGCCAACACTTCGGTGAGAACCGCGCGGGCCAAGGCCATTTCGTCGTCCGACAGGGACGCCCGCGCCGTCAGCCGGAGCCGGGACGTGCCGGCAGGAACGGTCGGCGGGCGGAAACAGCCGACTCGCACGCCGCGGTCCAGGCACGCGACCGCGGCGGCCAACGCCACCTCGGGCTCGCCAAGGATGACCGACACCACCGCGGACTCCGGGCGCTCGGAGATGTCGCACATCTCCGCAAGCGCCGATGCGTGATTTAGCACGGCCTGCGCCCGCCAGGGCTCGTCGACCAACACGCGCAGCGCGGCCCACGCGGCCCCGACCGCAGCGGGCGCCAGCCCGGTGTCGAAGATGAACGGTCGCGCTGCGTCGATCAAATGAGCACGCACCGCGGCCGGTCCGAGCACCACACCGCCTTGGCTGCCCAACGCCTTGGACAGCGTCGTCGTCATCACCACGTCGGGCGCACCGGCCAGGCCGACCTCGTGCAACAACCCGCGTCCGCCGCTCCCCCGCACGCCGAGGCCATGCGCCTCGTCGACGATCAGCAGTGCACCGTGGCGACGGCACAGGTCGTGCAACGCCCGCAGCGGGGCGAGCACCCCGTCGGCGGAGAACACCGAGTCGGTCACCACGACGGCGCGCTCTTCGTCGCGGGCCGACAGCGCGGCCTCGACGGCGGAGACATCGCGGTGCGGTGTCACGACGACTCGGGCGCGCGACAGCCGGCAAGCGTCCACCAGCGACGCATGCGTCAGCGCGTCCGACACCACAAGCGATCCAGCTCCGGACAACGACACCACCGCACCGAGGTTGGCGGTGTAGCCCGAGGAGAAGACCAGCGCCGACTCGGCGCCGACGAAATCCGCCAGGGCGGCCTCGAAGCCTTCGTGCAATTCGGTATTGCCGGTGACCAACCGCGATCCGGTCGAGCCTGCACCCCATGTGCGCAGCGCCTCGACGCCGCCGTCGATCACGTCGGGGTGCTGCGACAGGCCGAGGTAGTCGTTGGAAGCCAGGTCGACCTCGGCGCCGACCGGTGGACGGGTGCGCAGGGATCGGCGCAGCCCGGCGGCGCGCCGCTGCTGCTCGACCTCGTCGAGCCAGGCCAGCGGGGAAAGACCGACGCGAGTCACCTGACCGCCCCCTCGATGACGCAGTGCCACCACTTGAACGGTGTTCAGGTTAACGTACGCGCGACGCCGATCACCGCCGAGGTGATCTGCTCGATCTCCTCAGGCGTGCAGATGTACGGCGGCATAACGTAGATGAGGTTGCGGAACGGGCGCAGCCAGACGCCACGCTGCAGCGCTGCCGGCGTCGCGAGCCGCAGGTCGACGGGCTTGTCCATCTCGATCACGCCGATCGCGCCGAGCACCCGCACATCGGCCACGCCCGGCAGCGAGGCGGCGGGCGCCAGCCCCGTGCGCAGCCCCGCCTCGACCGAGGAAACCCGTGACCGCCAATCCTGTTCCAACAGCAGGTCGACCGCCGCCAGGCCAACTGCACACGCCAGCGCATTGGCCATGAACGTCGGGCCGTGCATCAGCGCGCCGGGCTCGTGCGTGCTGATCGTGTGCGCGATGTCGCGGCTGCACAACGTCGCGGCCAGCGTGATGTAGCCGCCGGTGAGCGCCTTGCCAACACACATGATGTCGGGGCTGACGCCCGCGTGGTCGGCGGCGAACAGCTCCCCGGTGCGGCCGAAGCCGGTGGCGATCTCGTCGAAGATCAGCAGGACGTCGTGGCGGTCGCAGATCGCGCGCAGGTCAACGAGATATCGCGGGTCGTGGAACCGCATGCCGCCCGCGCCCTGCACGACGGGTTCAACGATCACGGCGGCCAGTTCGTGGGCGTGCTCGGACAGCTGCTTTGCGAACACCTCGCTGTAGGCGGGGTCGTATTCGGTCGGTACCTGGGGCGCGAACTCCTGGTGGGCCAAGACGTCGGTCCACAGCGAGTGCATGCCGCCCTCGGGGTCGCACACGCTCATCGGGGTGAAGGTGTCGCCGTGGTAGCCGCCGCGCCAGGTCATCAGCCGGTGCTTGTCGCGTCGGCCGATGCTGCGCCAGTACTGCAACGCCATCTTGACGGCCACCTCGACCGACACCGAGCCGGAGTCGCTGAAGAACACCGTATCGAGTCCGTCGGGCGTGATCTGTACCAGTAATTGGGCCAGCCGGGCGGCGGGTTCGTGCGTCAGCCCGCCGAACATGACGTGATTCATGGTCGCGAGCTGGCCCGTGATCGCCGCGTCCAGCACGGGGTGGCCGTGGCCGTGGATCGCGGTCCACCACGAAGCCATCGCATCGAGCACCTCGATCCGGCGCCCGTCGTCGATCAGCGTCAGCCAGGCGCCCTTGGCACCGACCGCCACCACCGGAGGCAGGACTTCGGCCCCAATGGTGCTGTAGGGATGCCAGACGTGGGCGGCGTCGATCGCACTGATCTCCGCGGGGGTCAACACGAGCCTGATCCTTTGCTCACGGGCTGTGACGCGTCGCCCGCGGCATGAGCCACCAGGCGATCTTAGGTAGATTAGCCGTCGACCATGATGACCCTCGCCCCTCCCCGGCCGGCGCCCGTCACCGATCCGGGTTCCACCCCGCGCGCCGACCTGGGGACACGAAAGTCGGGCTTCTACCGACACGATCTCGACGGCCTGCGCGGCATCGCGATCGCTCTCGTCGCGATGTTTCACGTGTGGTTTGGCCGGGTTTCCGGTGGCGTCGACGTCTTCCTGGCGTTGTCGGGTTTCTTCTTCGGCGGGCGGCTGCTGCGCACGGCCCTGACGCCGGGCACGTCGCTGTGGCCCGTTCCAGAAGTGACCCGACTCGTTCGCCGGCTGTTGCCTGCCCTCGTCGTGGTGCTCGCCGCCTCGGCGGTGCTGACCATTCTGATCCAGCCGGAGACGCGCTGGGAGACGTTTGCTGACCAGAGCCTGGCGAGCCTCGGCTACTTCCAGAACTGGGAGCTGGCGAACACCGCTTCGGATTACCTTCGCGCCGGTGAGGCGGTTAGCCCGCTGCAGCACATCTGGTCGATGTCGGTGCAGGGCCAGTTCTACATCGCCTTTCTGGCACTGATCTTCTCGTTCGCCTATGTGTTCCGTGAGCGCCTCGGGAAGCGCATGCGAACTTCTTTCGTGGTGCTGCTGGGCTCGCTGACCATCGCGTCGTTCGTCTACGCGATATTTGCTCACAACACCGATCAGGCGACCGCCTACTACAACAGCTTCGCCCGGGCGTGGGAGCTGCTGCTTGGTGCCCTGCTCGGCGCCCTGGTGCCCTACGTTCGGTGGCCGATGTGGCTGCGCACGACGGTCGCGGTGGTCGCGCTGGCGGCGATCCTGTCGTGTGGCGCGCTGATCGACGGGGTCAAGGAGTTTCCCGGGCCATGGGCGCTGGTGCCGGTCGGCGCCACCATGTTGTTCATCCTGTCGGCCGCCAATCGGCAGGCCGATCCGGCCACGGCGGACCGGCTGCCCGCCCCCAACCGGTTGCTGGCCAGCGCACCGTTCGTGTCGCTCGGGGCGATGGCGTACTCGTTGTACCTCTGGCACTGGCCGCTGCTGATCTTCTGGCTGTCCTACACCGGGCAGCCGCGAGTCAACTTCCTCGAGGGCGCGATTGTGCTCCTGCTCTCGGGTGTGCTGGCCCGGCTGACTCTCAAGTACGTGGAGAATCCGCTGCGGTACCGCGGCACGGCGAAGGCGCCAAAAACCACCCGTGCCGTCCCGCTGCGCGCGCGACTGCGCCGCCCGACGATCGTGCTCGGCTCGATAGTCGGCCTACTGGGTGTGGCGTTGACGGCGACGTCGTTCACCTGGCGCGAGCATGTCACGGTGCAGCGCGCGAACGGCAAAGAGCTGGCGAGCCTTTCGGTGCGCGACTACCCCGGCGCAATGGCGTTGATCAACCACGCAAAGGTGCCAAAATTGCCGATGCGCCCAACGGTGCTGGAGGCCAAGGACGATCTGCCGGAGACCACCACCGACGGCTGCATCAGCGACTTCGACAACACGGGCGTCATCAACTGCACCTTCGGCGACAAGTCGGCGACGCGGACCATCGCGCTGGCCGGCGGATCGCACGCCGAGCACTGGATCACCGCGCTCGACCTGCTGGGCCGGCTGCACCACTTCAAGGTGGTGACCTACATGAAGATGGGCTGCCCGTTGACCACCGAGCAAGCTCCGCTGGTGATGGGCGACAACCGCCCGTACCCGGGATGCCGTGAGTGGAATCAGCGGGTGATGCCCAAGCTCATCGCCGATCATCCGGACTTCGTGTTCACCACCTCCACCCGGCCGTGGAACATCAAGCCAGGCGATGTGATGCCGGCGACCTACATCGGTATCTGGCAGACGTTGTCGGACAACAACATTCCGATCCTTGCCATGCGTGACACGCCGTGGATGGTCCGCAACGGACAGCCCTACTTCCCTTCCGACTGCCTGGCCAAGGGCGGCGATGCGATCTCCTGCGGGATCAAGCGATCCGACGTACTGTCGGACCACAACCAGACACTGGATTTCGTCGCGCAGTTTCCGCTGTTGAAGCCGCTCGACATGAGTGATGCGGTGTGCCGTAAGGATATATGCCGCGCCGTGGAGGGAAATGTGTTGCTGTATCGCGACGCCCACCACATCTCGACGACTTACATGCGCACGATGACCAACGAGCTGGGCCGTCAGATCGGCTTGGCCACCGGTTGGTGGAGGCCCTGATGTCCTCCGCCGAACCGGTGTCCGTACCCACGGTCTGGCCGGGTGACACCTACCCTCTCGGCGCCACATACGACGGCGCGGGAACTAACTTTTCGCTGTTCTCCGAGGCGGGCGAGCAAGTGGAGTTGTGCCTGATCGCCAAGGACGGTAGCGAGGAGCGGATCAACCTCGACGAAGTCGACGGTTACGTGTGGCACTGCTATCTGCCCACCGTCACGCCCGGCCAACGCTACGGCTTCCGGGTGCACGGGCCATGGGAT
>DASQCE010000667.1:0-2288 GCA_035634855.1 Mycobacterium sp. | reverse complement strand
CCGAGATGGTGCCCCTGCTGTTGTCCGGTCGCGAAACCTGGTGCCAGGGCTTCTCCGAGCCCGGCTCCGGCAGCGACCTGGCGTCGCTGTCGACCCGCGCCGAGCAACGCGGCGAAGACTGGGTCGTGAACGGCCAGAAGGTGTGGACCAGTTTCGCGCAGTACGCGACGCGGTGCATCCTGCTGACCCGCTCTGGGCCGCCCGGCATCCCGAATCACGAAGCGATCACCGCGTTCTTCGTCGACATGGATACTCCGGGCATCACCGTGCGGCCGTTGCGCACCATGCACGGCGTCGACGAGTTCTGCGAGGTGTATTTCGACGACGTCGTCGTACCCGCGGACCGCATGCTCGGACAGCCGGGTGACGGTTGGCGGTTGGCGATGGACCTGCTCCCCTTCGAACGGTCGACCTGCTTCTGGCAGCGAATCGCCTATCTGTACTCGCGATTCGACAGGCTGATCGCCGAGGTGAACGATCGCGGCGTACAGGACGGCGAGGACGATGCCGCTCTCGGGGGCGCCTACCTGGGGCTGCACACGTTGCGATGTCGTTCGCGCGACACCCAGTACCGACTCGGCGCAGGCACCCGGCTGGGCCCCGACACGTCTATCGACAAGGTGCTGCTCGCGACCGCCGAGCAGCGCATGTACGACGCCGCGCACGATCTGCTGGCCGGCACAATCGAACTCGACGAATCATCCTGGCGGACTGAGTATCTGTACTCGCGTGCGGCGACGATCTACGGCGGCACCGCGGAGATACAGCGCAACATCATCGCGCGCCGGCTGCTCGATCTGGGGAAGGAGTGATGGACGACGCCATCTCGGCCGATGACCTCGACATACTGGCAGACACGCTGCGTAAGACGATGACGGCGTCCAGTGGCCAGGCGCTCGACAAGGCACTCGTCGAGCTCGGTTGGCTCGAGATGCTCGAAGAGATGTCTGACACCGCAATACCTTTGGTGTTCCGACTGCTCGGTGAAACCGGTGCACACGCGCCGGTGATCAATGATGTCGTGCTGATCGAGGCAGGCCGCGGCGCGGGCGAAACCGTGCCACTGCCGTACGCGGGCGGCACGTGGGTCGTTTGGGAGCGCGCCGACGAACCGACCACCGCGGTCGACGATGAGACGCCGATCCACCGGGTTAGTTCAGGCGAGGATGTTCCGCTCGCGGCGGGGCGCCGCGCGTTGGGCTGGTGGCTTGTTGGCACCAGCAGGGCAATGCTGACACTGGCGCGCCGGCATGCTTTGGATCGTGTCCAATTCGGCAGGCCGGTCGCGTCGTTTCAGGCCGTCCGGCACCGGCTGGCCGAGACGCTCGTCGCGATCGAGGGCGCAGAAGCGACCCTTGGCGCCACGACCGACGACTTCGGCTCCCTGCTCGCCAAGGCCGCCGCGGGTCAGGCCGCGCTGACCGCGGCGAAACACTGCCAGCAGGTGCTCGGCGGGATCGGCTTCACCGCCGAGCACGAGCTGCATCGACACGTGAAGCGAGCCCTGCTGCTCGACGGGTTGCTCGGCAGCGCAAGGGAACTGACGCGCGAGGCGGGCGCCAGACTACGCGCAGAAGGCTCCGCCCCCCGCCTCGTCCACCTGTGACCTCGGCGAGATCGACGAAATGGCGGGATCTACTCGCTTTTATCCGCCCATACGTTGGTTTGGGCGAAGATGACTACTTGATGTTGGCCTTCATCTCGTCGAGGTTCACCAGCACCGGCCACCCGCTGACACTCAGCGCGTTGCCGTGGCCGGTCTGGTGAATGTCGAACACGGACTGGATGGCCGCGTAGAAACCCTGCACATCGAGAGTCTGATTCACAGCGCGCTTGGCCTGACGCAAAGCAAACGGTGGCATCTTGGCGATCTGTTCGGCCAGCGCCCTGGTCTCGCTGTCAAGCGCATCCCGCGGCACGACTCGGTTGACCATACCGGTGCTCAGCACCTCTTCCGCGGTCATCGCCCGACCCGTGAACAGGATCTCTTTCGCCTTACGCGGACCGAGTTCCCATGTGTGGCCATGATATTCGACGCCGCCGATACCCATGAGCACGACTGGGTCGGAGAACTGCGCATCGTCGGCGGCGATGATCAGGTCGCACGGCCAGCACAACAGCAACCCGCCGGAGATGCACCGACCCTGGACGGCGGCGATCGACGGCTTCGGAACGTTGCGCCAGCGCAGCGTGTACTCGAGGTAGCGCTTAGCCTCGTGCTGGATGATGGAGTCGAGGGTGATCTTGTCGGGCACCGGCCCTCCGCCCCTGAGGTCATGCCCGGCAGA
>DASQCE010000666.1:0-18893 GCA_035634855.1 Mycobacterium sp. | reverse complement strand
GATCGCCTCGGTGGCGCCGACGGTGACCAGCACCTCGGTGTCGGGGTCGTATTCGGTGCCGAAGTGGCGCTTGCGCTGCGCGGCGATCGCCTCGCGCAGCGGCGCGATGCCAGGGCCGGGCGGGTACTGGTTGACGCCTTCGGCAATGGCGTTCTCGGCGACCTTGAGCATCGCGGGCGGCCCGTCCTCGTCGGGGAAGCCCTGGCCCAGGTTCACCGCGCCGATGCGCGCGGCCAGCGCCGACATCTCGGCGAAGATGGTGACCGCATAGGGCTCAAGTCGCCGCACCGTCATGGCTGCCGAGCCAAGTGGCGAGAGGCGTCGCGCCGAGATCGACGTTCTGGCGGGATCCACTCGCACTCCGGCTTCCCGGTCGCGCGCAACGGCCAACGCCGCGCGATCGCCGGCCGCCGCGGCGAGGTCCGCGTCGCTGACGATGTCGTTCTTCGGCAGTGCGCTGACGTTGGTCATGTCTGAAATGGTCAGGTTTGGCATGTGATTTCGTAATCGCCGGGAAGCCAGATTCCGCTGCCGACAGGGAAGGGTTTGCTGTCTGTTTGGTAAGCATCTCCGGTCAGCGCAACTGACTCCCACTCGCGACGACCACCGCCCCCATAACGGTGGCGTCGGTTATGCGGCGGTGGCGTGCGTGACGATGTCACGCGGTGGAAGGTCGGCTCACTACTTCGTCCTCTGGTTTGCCCGTGCCGCAGCCGCGCATACATCGGTCATGCCGTTGAGGCGTTCCAGCCACCGGACGCCCTTGGCTGGCCACCTCAGTGCGCCGCCCTCGAGCAAGTTAGCTGCGGCCTCGAATCTCATCCCAGCAGCCAGGGCTTTGCTGGTGTGGTTCTTCGGTTCACCTTCCACCAGGCCGGTCTTGCGCACGTAGGTCACCTGGCAAAAGGGTTGTGGGTCATGGTCATTCGGATTGGCACATGGAATCTGGAGAACTTGTTCAGGCCGCCTAATCCGTTCGCGCCGAAGACCGAGCAGGAATACCACGCCAAGCTCGACGCACTGGCAAGCGCCATAACGCGCATGGACCCCATGTGTTGGCGGTGCAGGAGGCCGCATCGGGATCGAGGGCAACAACCGCTTCGCGTCGCGGTCTCGTGGTGGCGTTTCAGGCTGCATGGATGGGTTATTCAGCGCGTGTGGGGACAGAGGTTGGCTGCATCCGCTCCCCTTACGAGGCGAACCCCAGGGGGCAGCCCTGACGTTGAGAACACAGCACAGCCCAGGGTTCGCCGCCTATCAACCCTGCTTGCGAAGAAGAAGGTAGCGGTCCGTTGTCGGCCATCGGTGGCGATGGTCGGATAGGTTTCTGATCATGGTCAGCGGGCATGACGACGACCCTCAACTCGCGCGGGCACTGGCCGGAGGCACGCCTTATCCCACCGGGTGGTTCCGGCTGTACTTCGAGGACGAGCGTTGGGAATGGTCACCTGAAGTCGAACGGCTGCACGGCTATGAACCCGGCACCGCAAAACCAACAACCAGCATGGTGCTGTCACATAAACATCCAGAGGACTACAAGCATGTTGTGGCCACACTGGACGACATCCGTCGAACGCATCAGCCGTTCAGCACCCGCCACCGCATCATCGATGTCCAGGGGCGCATCCATGAGGTCATCGTGGTCGCCGAACTCTTGCGCGATGACGGCGGCGAAGTGATCGGCACGAATGGTTTCTATGTCGACGTGACCTTTCCACCCGAGGAGCGCGAATCGTTTATCAGCGACGCCGTCGCCGAGATCGCGGCGAACCGGGCCGTCATCGAACAAGTCAAGGGCATCTTGATGATTGTCTATCGCATCGACGCCGACGCGGCGTTCGACCTCCTCAAATGGCGGTCACAGGCAGCCAACATCAAGCTGCGGGTCCTGGCCGAACAGCTCCTGGCCGATTTTCGGGCACTCAACTACGACGACACCCTGCCCCCACGCCCAGTGTTCGACCAACTACTGCTAACCGCCCACAACCGGGTCCGGCGGTGATACAACCTCGATACCGAGCATTCCATCCTGCACGTGCAACCAAAATCTGCGATCGAGCAGGACGACTTTGTGAAACTCGCGAACGCGGTCGACCCGCACATCGAGGCAACCGGCGGTCTTACCGGTCTCATCATCGAAGCCCCGTCCTTCCATGGATGGAAGAGTTTTGGGGCAATGGTCAATCAGTTTCGCTTTGTTCGAGATCATCACAAGCGAATACAGAGAATGGGAGTCGTAACGGACTCCGCCCTAGGAGA
The DNA here is from genome assembly GCA_035634855.1 of Mycobacterium sp. Lineage (GTDB taxonomy): Bacteria > Actinomycetota > Actinomycetes > Mycobacteriales > Mycobacteriaceae > Mycobacterium. The sequence continues at coordinate 16,634 of DASQCE010000666.1, read as the reverse complement.
TGTCGCCGAGCATTCAACGTCACACTTTGTGTCAGCGGAGATCAAGCATTTCCCCGCTGGGCAGATCGACGCAGCAAGACAATGGATCATGAACGGCCTGTGATGCGTAGATGTGGTGCTCTCCGCCCGGTGGAAGGGCCGCGCATCTACAACGACCTGGCGACCAACACGCGGGTCTCGCCGAAAGCCACATGGAGCAACCTGAACCCAGCGCGGACTTCGAGCCGATCGCCGGCTCGAGTCGTGGTGATGGCCGCGCAGGTTGAGCCCTCGGGCAGGCTTGGACGACCTACCAACAAAAATTCGGCTCCTACCAGAACCCACGGCGACCCCCAGGACGTCACGCGTGGGAACATCACCGTGTTGAACGTGCCCCTGAACCTGCAATGCGCGCCCGGCAAGTTCCGACTGTCCACCAAACCCCAACGGCATCATCGGCCACTCGCTCAAGCAGTCCCCTGATCCACGGCGGGATCGCGGCTCAGATCGCGACGCGCGCACGTCGGTTCCTCGGAGGCTATTCATGCCGACGCCGTCGTTGACGTTCTGCCTAGTCTCGGCGACGCAGAACACAGCTTCGCACCAGCGGGCGTGTGGTCAAAGTGCGGCGGTGAGGTCGACTTCGACGAGCTGGCCGGAGAATCCGAGCCGCGTCACGCCTAGGAGCGTGCTCGCGGTGGTGAATGCCGATCCGATGACCGAAAGGGTGAGCCGGCGCCAGGCCGCGGCAAGAACAGAGTTGTCATCGCTGACGACGTAGACAACCGAACGGACGACCTGATCCGGCCGGGCGCCGACCGCGGCGAGCACCGCAGCGGCGTTGGCAGCGACCTGATCAATCTGCAGGTCGATATCTCCGGCGCCGACCAGCGCACCGAACGCGTCGAGCGGGCACTGCCCCGCAAGGAACGCGAGACGCCGGGCCTCGACGACTGTGACGTGATGGTAGCCGGGTGGGTTGTGCAGTTGTGTTGGGTTGTGCCGAGTGATCATTGGAGGCATGCGGCCCACCCTGCGCCGCCTGAGAAGCCGGATGCAACCCATCAGCGCCGCATCCTCAACCAGTCGTGCAGTGGACGCGCTGAGCATCACTCGACCGGGCGGCGCGACCGATTCCATCCGCTGGCCCTCCCCACTTGCTCACCGATGGCGGTGTAACCAAAAGTGCCCGAACCGATCTCGCCCGCGATCACTTGGCCGGAATTCAGGCCGATCCGCGGCTGTAGTGTGTGACACCGTCGCGGTTTTCGATCTTGGCAGCCAGGTGGCCTGTTTCCTTCTTGATGTCCAACGCCGCCATGCAAGCGCGGATGGCATCCTCGTGATCGGGTCAGGACTCGAGTTCGAGGGCCGCGGTATTCATCAACTCAAAGGCGTTCCCGGGGGATGGCACATATCCGCCGTCGCCTCGCTGTAGCGGTGGGTTTCGGCGAAACTGATTTCGCCTGCCGTAAGCGCTTTGCTCCCGGTGACACCGAACCATCGAAGTACGTTTCAAAATTTCGGTGACACCACTAAGGCCGCGTAGTCGCTCTAGGTAGCGCACGTGCGGTGGACGGTCGGACATCTCCTGCCAGCTGTTGCAACGATCGCAGCTGACGGCGGAGTGCACTTGGCCTACGCAGATGCGGAGAACTGCGGCAATTCGGCTGCCAGTTTGGAGATCGTCGCAGCGGTCGCGGCATCGAGTTCAGCGAGTGGCTTGCGGGGAGTGCCGGCGGGGAACCCGAGAGCATTGAGCGCGGTCTTGACGGCGGGGATGAATGGCGCCGACATGATTGCGTCCATCAGCGGGTAGAGCTGTGCCCACTCGCGTCGTGCGCGGTTGAGGTCACCCGCTATCAGGGCGCGGTGAATCGAAACAAGTTGAGCGGGCATGACATTGGCGGTTCCGGCCATCACGCCGGCTGCGCCCTCGGTGATCGCGGCGAGCAGGAGGCTGTCCCAGCCGACAAAGGTCGAGATGACGTCGCCGTGACGGTGAATGAGTTGACCCGCCTGCGCCATGTCTGCGCTGGTGTCCTTGATGTAGCGGATGTTGTCGATTTCGCGGGCGAGCCGGCCGACGGTGTCGGGATCGAGGTTGACACCGGTCGCAACAGGCAGGTTGTACAACATGATCGGGAGGTCGACCGCGGCCGCGACGGTCCGCAGGTACTCAACGGTTTCGTCGAGGCTGAGCGGCTCGTAGTACGGCGCGACAACCATCAGGACCGACGCTCCGGCAGCCTCGGCGTGACGGGAGAGCTCGACCGCCTCGGCGGTGCTCACCGCACCGGTTTGTGCAACCACGGGAGCACGGTTGGCGGTCTGGTCGATGACGGTTTCGACGACGAATCGGCGTTCCGCCCCGCTCATCGCGGCGAATTCCCCTGTGGACCCGCACGCGACGACGCCGTCGACGCCGCCGTCGATACTGCGGTCGACCAGTAGGCGCAGTGCGTTTTCGTCGATCTGCCCGTCAGGAGTGAATGGTGTTGCGAGTGCGGTCAGTACACCGCTGAGACGTGTGGACATGTTGTTCTTCTCCCGTGGTAGTCGGTAGTGGTGGTGTCAGTTGAGCGGCAGCGCTGGTGCCAGAGGAGTGGCTGGAGAACACTGGCGCTCGGTGGCAAGCAGACTTTGCACTTCCTGCGCGGCAGTCAGTCCCGTCCCGATCGCAGTCTCGGTGTACAGGGTGCCGAGGTAGTCGCCGGCGAGGAAAATGCGACCGCCGCGACGAGTCAGTGTCGGCTGCAGCAGGCCGCGGCCCGGGAAGCAGTACGGCGCCCCGGTGGGCCAGCGTTGGACCTGCGCCTCCACCACCTTCGCCGAGAACTCCGGCAGGATTTCATCGAGGTCGCGGAGATACCTGTCGCGGATCTGATCATCATCGAGTTCGAGCAGCTTGCGCGCCAGGCTCGCGGGGGAGAAGGTCATGATGCTGCTACCGGGCTGCCTCTCCTGCTCATAGCCGCGGACGATGTTCGACATGTTCAGCATTACGTTGAATGACCGCTTGGGGGTTGCGATCGCGTAGGCGTCATCCCACACCTGGCGCTCGGTTTCGTTCGTCAGGAACGCGGCGGCGACGTACGGGCCGTAGACGATCTTGGACAGTGCGTCGCGCACATCGCGATCGAGGTCAACGGCGACCCTGTGGCTCACCGTCGCAGGCGTGGCGAGCACGACGCAGCGTGCTTCGATCTCCTTCTCTGATCCGTCCCGGCGATACCGAACGACGACCGAATTCTTCTTGTGCACGATCTCGTCCACTGTCGAATTCAGTTGCACACGGCCGGGTAACGCTGCCGCGATGCTTTCGGTCAGAGTGGATGGTCCGCCGATGATGCTCTGGCTCAGACCTGCCCCGATATTCCACACGAGGCTGAAATAGCCGACGCCGGCCCCGGCAGAGATCTCGTCGAGATCGGCGGACGAACGCGTCACGGTTGGTTTGAACAGAGCCTCCACATCCTCGGGAAGGTCTCCGATGTAGTCGGCGAACGACCGGTCGTTCATGAAGTTGTAGACCCGCTGCTGACGCGTGGCCTCATCCTCGCCGCGGCGCAGTCCGACGATCTTGGCGTATCGGGCGACCGCCAGGGACACCTTTGCGCCGGTCTTCATGATTCCCATGCGAGACGACCACGACATCGGGACACGGAAGGGATAGCTTTCGATTCTGCCCTTGAGAAGCAATTTGCCGTTCATGGCCAGACCCGACAGCGAGCCGGGCACCGCGACCGAATCGACGCCGGTGTCGTTGAGCAGCCACGCTGTCGACGAGTTGCCACCGGCATAGACATGGCCGCCCCAGTTCATGAAGTACGGTCCTCGGCGTTCAGAACGCACACGTCCGCCCACTCGCGTCTCCGCTTCGAGGAGCACGGTGTCCCAGTGGCGAAGCCGCCACCCAGCCGCTAATCCGGCGATACCGCCTCCGACGATCACGACGTCCTTCATCGGGCGGTCCTCCTCTGGTTTCTCAATGACGTTGATGGGATTGCTGTTTCGCGCCTCGGTGCAACGGAATTCGTTGCGAGCGCTTCAGGCTGGTCTCGCACGGCGCGCTTTCCGGGGCGTTGTATGAGCCTCAGTCTAGGATGTGATTACAGATCACACAAGGCCTGGGTGTTGCTCGGCTCACACCGAGCCCACGCCGCGGAAACCAGGATCGCGGGTGTGCCACGTAAAATGTGATCTGTGGTCATCTCTCGCCGTGCTGAGCCGACACTACTGACCGACGAGGTCTACGCGATGATCCACGAAGCGATCATGAGCGGTGATCTACCAGCCGGTTCCCGCCTGAAAGTACGGGATCTCGCCGCACAAGTCGGAACCAGCGTCCTACCGGTTCGTGAAGCGATCCGTCGCCTCGAAGAGGCGGGATTGGCCCAGCGCTCACCGCACAAGGGTGCCGTCGTCAAGAGCCTGACGCTCGAAGAATTGGTGCACGTCTACGACGTACGTCTGTTGCTCGAAGTGGAGGCGGCGCGCAGCGGTGCCGAACGCATCAGCCAGCAGGACTGCGACAAGATGCAGGGCGAATATGACGCGATGCGCGCCGCCATCACGGAGGGACGTGTCGTCGCCTGCCTCGATCATGACGAAGCCCTGCTGACCATCTTGTACAAAGCCTCGGGCAATCCAGTACTGATGGAACTGATTCGGGCGCTGTGGAACCGCTGCCGCGCCTACAAGATCGTCGGAGCTCAGGGCAGCATCGACGCGGGCGAGGACGAACCGCTGTGGAAGTACCAACTCGATCTCGTCGCCGCCGCGCGCAAGAACGACGCCGCCGCCGCGGCGGCAGTCAACGACGCTTCTCTCGTTGACGCGACTGCTCGCATCAAGGAGCGCCTGGCCGCACAGGCGGAAGCCCCGAACGCGTAGGGATTCTCGCCTCTCTCGTGCGGTGAGGTCGGTGTCCTGCTGGAGTGCCGGCGGCCGCTGCCCAAGGATCCGATGGCGCTGCCGCTAGGTGACCGTGGCGAGCGCCCAGCGTGGCGTCCAACTCGGCGTTGACTCGCAACGTCAACCGCCTCGAACAAAAAGATCACAAATCTCATCTTGACTGTAATCTGTGATCACATCTATAGTGGTCGGTATCACACCAAACGCGATATGTGGTCGAGGCCACCAGTTAGTGACATCGGCCAAAAAGGACCGCCACCCTGATGGCGCTTACTTCGTCCAAAGACATCCACCGATATTGCCGAGCGCAGACTTAAACCCGAGGAAAGGTCCAGGTCAATGACCACTGCTCATCCGCTCGATGACGCGCCGTTGTCGAAGTTCCATAAGAAACTCGCGCTGTATGCCTCCGGGGGGCCATTCCTCGACGGCTACGTGCTGTCCATCATCGGTGTGGCCCTGGTGCAGATCAGCCCCAAGTTCGGCATGTCGTCGGCCGAGGAAGGGCTGGTAGGCGCCTCGGCGCTGGTCGGAATCTTCCTGGGCGCCTTCCTCGGTGGCTGGCTCACCGACAAGTTCGGCCGCCAGGTGCTGTTCACCATCGACCTGGCCGCCATCATCCTGTGCTCGATCGCCCAGTTCTGGGTCGGCGACGTCTTCTGGCTGATCGTCCTGCGACTGCTGATCGGCATGGCCGTCGGCGCCGACTACCCGATCGCCACCTCGCTGCTGGCGGAGTTCTCCCCCCGCAAGTGGCGTGGGCCGCTGCTCGGCGCCTTCGTGGCCATGTGGTTCGTGGGTGCCGCTGCCGCCTACCTCGTCGGTGAGATCCTGCTCCACTTCGAGGACGGTTGGCGTTGGATGCTGGCCAGCGCCGCTGTGCCGGCCATCCTCATCGTGCTGGCCCGGTTGGGCACCCCTGAATCACCCCGCTGGCTGCTCAAGAAGGGTCGCGTTGATGAAGCAAATGAAGTGCTGCGCAAGGTGTTCGGACCCAACGTCTCGGTGGACGACATGTCCGAAGAGGTCCATGAGAACCTGCGCGTCAGCGCCTTGATCAAGGCCGGGTACGGCAAGCGGATGGCCTTCATCACCATCTTCTGGACCTGCTCGATCGTGCCGCTGTTCGCCGTCTACGCGTTCGGGCCGAAGATCCTGGGAGCACTCGGACTGACCGGTGCAATGGCCAACTACGGCTCGGCCTTCATCACCGTGATGTTCCTCGTCGGCTGCATTGTCGGACTGTTCCTGGTCGACCGGATCGGTCGCCGGCCGCTGATCATCCACAGCTTCCTGTGGGGCGGCGTGGCACTGCTGTTGCTCGGTATCTTCCCCGACGCTTCCGCCTGGATCGTGTTGGCACTGTTCGCCGTTTATGCGGTGGTCATCGGTGGTACCCAGATCCTGCAATGGATCTACCCGAATGAGTTGTTCCCCACCGAGATCCGGGGATCTGCCGTCGGACTGGCGTCATCGCTGAGCCGGATCGGCGCCGCCATCGGCACGTACCTGGTTCCCATCTCCCTGTCGCACCTCGGTACCGGCGGCACCATGATCGTCGGCGCCGTCGTCACCTTCACCGGCGCGGTCGTTTCGGTGATGTGGGCACCGGAAACCCGTGGGCTGACCCTCGGTGAGTGCGCTGCGATGAGCCCCAACTCCAAGGTGAGCGCTTAGTGACCAGCGCACCTGACCCGCTCTGTCAGAAAGGCATGCTTCGATGACCCAGACTGTCCAGCCTCCGCTTACACAAGTGCGGCGAGGCAATGGTGCTCCGCTCGTCTCGACGGCGGACCTGCCGCCGCGCGGCCACTTCATCGCCAACGAGTTCATCGCGGACAAAGGTGGTGAATTGCTCGACATCGTCAACCCAGCCGATGAGTCGGTGATCACCCAGGTGCTGGTTGGCACCGCAGCCGATGTCGACCGGGCTGTCGACGCCGCCATCGCCGCCAAAAGCGGATGGGCACAGTTGGTTCCGAAACAACGCGCCGAGATCCTGCACCGGATCGCCGACCGGGTCGCCGAGCATGCCGAGCCGCTCGCGCGGCTGGAGGCGGCCAACACCGGCAAGCCTTTGACGGTGGCCCGCGACGACATCGCCCAGACCATCGACACGTTCCGATTCATGGCCGGCGCCGCCCGGTCGATCACGTCGCAGGCCGCCGGCGACTACGCCGAGGGCCACCTGTCGGTGATCGTGCGCGAGCCGCTGGGCGCCATCGGGGTCGTCACTCCGTGGAACTATCCATTGCTCATGGCTGCTTGGAAGATCGCTCCGATCCTGGCCGCCGGCAATGTGCTGGTGCTCAAGCCATCCGAACAGACGCCGCTGACCACGCTGAAGTTCGCCGAACTCGTCGCCGACCTGTTGCCCGCCGGGGTTTTCAACGTCGTCACCGGCTTCGGTCAGGTGGTCGGTGATCGGCTCTCCGCGCACCCGCAGCTCGACATGATAGCTCTCACCGGCTCCGTGAACAGCGGTAAGGCGGTGGCCCGCAACGCTTCTGCGACACTCAAGCGGGTTCACCTCGAACTCGGCGGCAAGGCCCCGGTGATCGTGTTCGATGACGCCGATCTGGCTGCCGCGGCGAGCGCGCTGCGCACCGCCGGGTATTGGAACTCCGGGCAGGAATGCGGTGCCGGTTGCCGGGTGCTGGTACACGAATCGGTCGCCGCGGAGTTCACCGATCACCTTGTCGCCGAGGTCGGCTCGCTGATCGTGGGCGAACCCGGCGCCGGTGACGACATCGAGATCGGGCCGCTCATTTCCAAGGTGCATTTCGACCGCGTCTGCGGCTTCCTCGACCGCGCCCGCGCCGAGGGCGTCCGCGCCGTGCTCGGCGGATCGGCGGTGTCCGGACCCGGATACTTCGTCGCACCGACGGTACTCACCGATGTGCCCGCCGGCGCCGAGTGCGGCCGGGAGGAGATCTTCGGTCCCGTCGTCACCATCGAAACCTTCACCGACGAGACCGAGGCCATCGAGCGCGCCAACGCCGTCCCGTACGGCCTGGCCGCATCGGTGTGGACCGAGAATGCCCGGCGTGCCCACGACGTCCCGGCGCGGCTCGACTTCGGCACCGTATGGGTCAACGCCCACCTGGTGCTGGCGAGCGAAGTGCCGTGGGGCGGGTTCAAGGGTTCCGGATATGGACGCGATCTGTCCATCTACGCCCTCGATGACTACTCCCGTACGAAGCACGTCATGCACAATCACACCCGTTGACCACGGGCCCGAACCGGAACCTGTCTGCTCCCAAGCGGTCTCATTCGCTCGCGTGCGGGACCAATCAAACTCTTCGGAGGAGGGGTGAGGCCCGTAGGTCCAGCGACATCGATGCTGTGGACCCGCGTGAAAGGGTCTCTGTCTTCGAAAGTCCCCGCGCTGCAACGTTGGTGATCGAACCGACTCCGGAACCGACGCCCGCAAGCCCCGGATCGCCGCCACGATTTCTTCACGAGTCAACGAAGGAGTTCTTCTCAATGGGCATCGTCAAGAACAACGATCGTAGGTTCAAGCTCGGCATGCACTCCTACACGCTTCATCTGAATGGATGTGGCGAGAGTTGGGGATTCGAGCAGGACTACGCCTTCGAAAAGACAATAGATCTACCCAAGATGATGGATCTTGCGGTGGAGTGGGGACTAGACGTACTGCACATCACCTTGGTCGATCTCGACAACGACGTCAGCGCCGAGCATCTTGCTGAGGTCAGTACGGCCGCGCGTGATCGTGGTCTTGATCTCGAATTGAATGTCTCGATCGACGCGCCATGTGATCCGCGCGTGAATGCTTCAGTAGAGGAGTCACTGCACATTGGTCACGCTATCGGTGCGCAACTGGTGAAGTTCAGCTTGGATATCAAGCGTCCAAAGCCCATTTACGGCTCCTGCATGCATCCCGACGTGGTTGTCCAGCTGGCCGATCGCGTCTACGAGTTCAAGAAGAATATTCCGCTCATCGAGAACTATGGCATGAAGATTGCCCTTGAGAACCATTGTGATTTGTTCGCCGACGAGGTCATCTGGCTTGTCGAGCAGTTGCATCATCCTCTGGTCGGCGCATGTCTCGACACCATGAACTCGCTTGTGCTGATGGAGGGCATCGAGGAATGCGTGAAGAAGATGGCTCCCTACGCTTACTGCTGTCACTTCTGCGACATCAACATAGTGGTTGACGCCGACGGGGCCCATTCAATTGGTACGGCAATCGGGCAGGGTGATATCGATTGCGTGAAGATCATGCAGGAGCTGCGTGCGAACGCACCCGAGGCCCTGGACACGATCGTCTTCGAGATCGAGAAGCCGATGAACGGCCGATCCATTGAGGAGGGCCGCGAACTCGAACTGCGGGCCGCCAAGGAAAGCATCAACTACATGCGGAGCGTGCTGAACGTCGGCCTGAGGCAGTAGTTCGGCCTGCCGTACCGATCGCTGTTACGTTCGGCGTCGCCGTGCCGGCGGGCCTGCCCGGTGTGAGTGACCACCACCATCGGCAGGGCGGTCGTGGCGAGACCGAAACATTCTGTTTCGCAACGTGTTTCAGAATCCGCGTTGCGATTAGATCGCAGGTTAGATGTTATTCCTTCGCGCCCGATTGACTTGCACGCCAGCCGGTTTGGCGTCGCGCGGTTTCACGAGACGGCGAGCGCTTGGTGCACCGAGGCGACCACGATCGCGCCCTCGCCCACGGCCGAGGCGACCCGTTTGATCGATCCGGATCGCACGTCACCGACGGCGAAAATGCCGGCACAGCTGGTGGCCAGCGGCTGCGACAACGCGTGGGAGGACGCCGGGTCATCGGAGACGGCCGATGTACCCGTTCGCACAAATCCCTTGTCGTCCAAGGCGACGGCGCGGTTGAGCCACTCGGTGTTCGGCGCGGCCCCGAGCATCAGAAACACATTCGGAACATGGCGGGTCTGGGACTGCCCGGTAACCCGGTCGCGCCAGGTAACGGTGTCCAGGTGCCGCTCGCCATTGAGCGCGGTGATCTCGGTGTGCGGATGCACGGTGATGCGTTCAGGCGCCGCCTCGATGCGACGGATGAGGTAGTCGGACACGCTGGATGCCAATGCGTCGCCGCGCACCAGGATGTGCACATGGTTGGCGATACGTGACAGGAAGACCGCGGCCTGAACGATGTCGGTGGATGTAACCGATGGCGCGGGCGAGTCGGCGCGGTCGATCGGAGAGCACGGAGCCTCTTGCAGCGGCAGCGACAACGACATGAAGCTTTCGCCGGCGAGCTGGCCAAGCGACAGCCGGTGCGCCTCAGCCAGCGGTGTGTGTCGGGTGGCGCCACCGCGAGCGAGTCGCCGAGGTCTTCCGGTGGTGCGCGAGCGGGCCATCGCAGCAGCAGGTCCCGACCAGATGCTCGTCGAAGTGGCCCACCGGGTGCTCGAGCCCGACGTGTCGACGCGTTGATCGCTGCGCAGGATTGCGCCTGCGTCAGGGGCGGCCGATCACTTCGTCGGCGGCGAGTGCGGACAGCTCGTCGGCGGACAGCCCGAGTTCGGTGAGCACCTCGTCGGTGTGCTGACCGAGCTCGGGAGCAGGGCCCCGTAGGGCGACGTCGGCACCGGCGATCGAGAGCGGCGCGGCGATGGTACGGATGGGGCCCGCCGGCGTGTCGAGCGTCGGGAACAACCCGATCTGCTCCGCCTGCGGGTCGGCAGCGAACTCGGCTACTGTCGCGGCCGGGCCCCAGATGAAGCCGTGGGCGTCCAGCAGCCGGTCCCACTCCGGCAGTGTCCGTTCGGCGAACAGCTGGTCCATCTCGTCGGTCAGCTCGGACATGTGCTGCTTACGGGCGGGGAAGGTGGCGAACCGCTCGTCGGTCACCCACTGCGGTCGTCCGACCGCCTCGCAGAACGACGGCCACCACCGCGGCTCGGGCATGAACAGCAGGACCCACCGATCGTCGGCGGTCTTGAAGGCGCCGTGCAGGGCATGCGGCCGGGCGCGCCGTCCCTGCGCCGGTGGATCCTGGCCGTCGACCAGGGTGGGGGCCAGGTCGGTCGCCATCGTCCAGGCCGCGGTCGCCAGCAGGCTCACGTCGACGACCTGGCCAACGCCGGTGCGCTCGACGAGCCGCAGGGCCGCCAGCACCGAGGACAGCAGTGCCAGCGCGGCGGTGTGGTCCCCCATGGCCGGGCGCAATCGGGGCGCCCAGCTCTCCGGCTCGGTCATCGTGTGGACGATGCCGCCTCGGCCGAAGTAGGCGGTGATGTCATAGCCCGCTCGCTCGACATCCGGGCCGGTGACGCCGTAGCCGGTCAGGGTCGCGTGCACCAGCCGTGGGTTCACAGCGAGCAGCGACTCGCTGTCCAAGCCGTACTTCACCTGCCGGCGCGGCAGCAGGTTGCAGACGAAGACGTCGGCCCGTGCGGCCAGTCGCCGCACCAGGTCGGCACCCTGGGGCTTATTGACCGCAATTGCGATGCCGCGTTTCCCGCGGTTGTCATGCTGGAAGCTGGCGTCGATCTTCGGCACTCCGTCGCCTTCGGGCTGACGAGTCGCCCCCCGCATTGCGTCGCCGTGCAACGGCTCGACCTTGATCACGTCCGCGCCCAAGTCGGCCATCATCGCCGCCGCTCCCGGTGCGGCCATCCAGCCGGCCAGCTCGACGACGCGGACCCCCTCGAGTGCCGCCGTCATGCGCGTGCCTCCTCAGGCTCGGCCAGATAGTCGAAGCCCGGCGCGAAGGGGGCGAGGATCAGGTCGACGCGGGTGTGGCTGGCCGCGACGACCTCGCGGACCGGCAGGCCGGCCATCGGCGCGAGCGCGTGCTCGAACAGCTGCAGCCGGGCCGGTCCCGTCCACGCTTCCTTGACGGAGATGTCGGTGCGTGGCGTCGTGGCTCCGGTTGTCTCCTTCGTCTCGGTCATGCGGTCCCCATCTCCTGCCCACTCATCAGCGGTATACCTCAAGTAGGTGGCCGCCCGGCTCAGATCCGCGGTATCTACAGTCTGGATCTCGGGCCCGCTAGGTCGGCAACGCCGCGGCCGGCCATCTTTCTTGCAACTGACGCGCACACCGCCCGCAGATCCGCCGCCGAGCGAAGTGTCTTGGCCCACGTGGGTGGTGCCGGCTTCGGCGAGCTTGGCGGTGGCCTGCATCCGCATCAGCAGGCTTCCCCAACCACATCAACACCGGTGTGCGCCCGTGTTCACCGCCGCCGAGCGGATATGCTCCATGTCGTCATTCGACGGCACATTCTCGGCCTGAAAGCGACTACGCGATGACTATCCTCGAACGCTTCCGCATCGATGACCGGGTGGCGATCGTCACCGGCGCATCCAGCGGCCTCGGCGTCGCGTTCGCGCAGGCCCTGGCCGAGGCCGGCGCCGACGTGGTGCTCGGCGCGCGGCGCGAGGACCGGCTGGCCGACACCGCCGCACTCGTCAAGTCGGCGGGCCGCAAAGCCGTCGCGATGCGTACCGATGTCACGGATCCCGAACAGTGCCAGGCGTTGGTCGACGCTGCGATGGACACGTTCGGACGCATCGACATCCTGGTCAACAATGCCGGCGTCGGCACCGCCGTTCCCGCTACCCGCGAGACGCCCGATCAGTTCCGGTCGGTCGTCGACCTCAACCTCAGCGGTTGCTACTGGATGGCGCAGGCGTGCGCGCAAGTCATGCGGCCCGGCAGCTCCATCATCAACATCAGCAGCGTGCTCGGCCTGACCACCGCCGGGCTGCCGCAGGCCGCTTACGCCTCGTCCAAGGCCGGACTGATCGGCCTGACCCGCGACCTGGCCCAACAGTGGACCGGACGCAAGGGCATCCGGGTCAACGCGCTCGCCCCTGGCTACTTCGAATCGGAGATGACCGACGAGTTCCCCGACAGTTACATCGAGGGCACCGTGATTCCGCGCACCCTCACCGGTCGCCTCGGCCACGCCGAAGAACTCTCCGCCGCGCTGATCTTCCTCGCCAGCGACGCCAGCAGCTACGTCACCGGCATCACGCTGCCCGTTGAGGGCGGCATGCTCACCACCTAGGAGCCGCGGTGACCAGCACGATCGCACGACCCGACCGCGGCATCACCGCACCCGGCCCGCTGCAGTACCTCACCGAACCGCGGGCCCGGCTCGACCAGCTGACCACCCGTTTCGGGCAGCCCGTCTCGCTAATCGGATGGAGGCTCGACGGTATCTATGCGCGCCAACTCGCCAGGAGCACCGTGCATGCGGTCCGCCAGGTCATCACCTTGGGCAGCGCAATCCGGCTCGCGCGCAAAGAGCAGAGCCACGCCAATCGCCTGGTCGGCGATAACTCTCAATGGCACATCGAGACCTGGGACCTGCCTCTCGAACACGGGGACGGCCCACTGCCGGTGCCCACGACCCCGATCTACACACCGCTGGACGGCATCGTCGCGTGGCGGACCTGCTTGAACGAGCCGGCGCCCCAAGCCGAGAACATCGCTGTCAGCGCCAGCCACCTCGGCTTCGGCCATCACCCCGCGGTGATTTGGGCGATCGCCGACCGCCTGGCGCAGCCCGCTGGCCACTGGGCCCCATTCCGGCCGCCGCCACTGCTGCGACCGGCCTACCTGCTACCGGAAAGGCAGCCATGAACGTCGGAGCGCATCTGACCAAGCGGGCCGAGTTGAATCCCGGGCTGGAGGCGCTCGTCGACGACGCTGCCGCGCAGCGGTTCACCTTCGCCGAACTCGATGAGCGGGCCAACCGGGCCGCCCATATGCTGACCGGGCTCGGGCTGACCGAACGCGACCGGGTCGCCGTGTTGTTGCCCAATGGCCACCAGTTCATCGAGACCTTCTACGGCGCGGCCCGAGCCGGGCTGGTGGTTGTCCCGCTGAACGAGAGACTGGTCGCCAACGAGCTCTCATTCATGCTGCGCGACTCGGGGGCCACGGTGCTGGTGTTCGACGGTGAGCACGACACCGCTGTGGCCGACCTCCGCGACCGCGGCGGGACTGACGACGGCACACCGGTGGTGCACTGGGTCCGCGTCGGCGCCAACGGCCCGCCGTGGGCACTCGACTTTGACGCCCTGGTCCAGGAGGCGCCGGCAGACCCGGTGTCGGTGGACGTCAACGGCGACCATCCGTTGTTCATCATGTACACCTCCGGCACCACTGGGCTGCCGAAGGGCGCGCTGCACACCCACGACAGCGTGCAGTGGAGTGTGCTAACGGTGTTGGCCAGCGTCGACGTGCGGTTCCGGGACCGCTACCTGATCTCAATGCCGCTGTTTCACGTCGGGGCGCTCAACCCGATGGTCTGCTGTATCTATCGCGGCGCGACCATCGTCATGTTGCGCCACTTCGACGCGAAGCGGATCTGGGCGGTGTTCCGCGACGAGCAGGTCACCATCACGCTGGCCGTCGCCGCGATGCTGAATTTCATGCTGCCCACCTATCGGCCCGAACTGCGCGAGTCGTTGCGGCTGCGCTGGATCATGAGTGGCGCGGCGCCGGTGCCCCCGTCGTTGATCGAGTCCTACGCCCGCCTCGGCTTCGAGGTCCACCAGGTCTACGGGCTCACCGAGACATGCGGTCCGGCGTGCGTGATCAGCCCCGACGAGGCGCTGTCCCATATCGGGTCGACCGGCAAGGCGTTCTTTCACACCGACGTGCGCATCGTCGACCAGCAGGGCGCTGACGCGGGACCCGGCGTGCCCGGTGAAGTGCTGGTGCGCGGGCGCCACATCATGGCCGGGTACTGGAACCGACCGGAAGCGACCGCGGAGACTATTACCGACGGCTGGTTGCACACCGGGGACATCGCGGTTCGCGACGCCGACGGCTTTATCTATATCCAGGACCGGATCAAGGACATGATCATCTCCGGGGGAGAGAACGTGTATCCGGCCGAGATCGAAGATGTCCTGCTCACCCACCCTGGCATCGCCGACGTCGCGGTGCTGGGCATGCCGTCGGCCAAGTGGGGTGAGTCGCCGGTGGCGGTGGTGGTGCGTTCCGACCCCGGCCTCGACGAGGCCGGGGTGTTGGCTCACTGCAGTGGCAAGCTGGCCCGGTTCAAGCTGCCGAAGCGGGCCGTGTTCACCGACGTCATCCCGCGCACCTCGACCGGCAAAGCGCTGAAACGGCTGCTGCGCGAACAATTCCCGTTAGACGCCCCCGACTAATCAAGGAACATCCGTGAAACAACTCACCGGCCTGGACGCCGCGTTCCTCTACATGGAGACCCCGACGACGTTCGGGCATGTCACCGCCCTGATGATCTTCGAACGGCCCAACCCGGACTACAACCCGTACGCGGCGGTGTACGCCAAATACGCCTCGCTGGTCGGCCAGCTGGAGCCGCTGCGGCGCCGTTTGGTCGGGGTGCCGTTCGGATTGGACCATCCGTACTGGGTGGCCGACCCCAACTTCGACCTCGATTTCCATGTCCGCGAAATCCACCTGGCCCGGCCCGGCATGGTCGATCAACTCGCCGAACAGGTCAGCCGGATCGTCGGCCGGCCGATGGACCGCTCCCGGCCGCTGTGGGAGGTCTACGTCATCGACGGCCTGCACAGCGGCCGCTGGGCATTGCTGACCAAATACCACCACGCCACCATCGACGGAGCCGCCGGACAGCTGGTGCTCAACATCCTCACCGACACCGACCCCGACGCGCCAGCGCCGGGCCCCGGCCCATCGTGGCAACCGGAGCCGCTGCCAGGCAACATCGACCTGCTGCGCCGGACCGTGGGCAACCTGGCAAGCCACCCGTTGCGCGCGGTGCGGGTACAGGCCCGGATCGTGCGTCAGCTCGCCGACGCCGCCGGCATCCACAGCCTGAGCAGCGCGGCCACTCAGGCCGGTGCCGGTATCAAGGCCATCGCCCGACTGGGCAAGGGGGATGGGCCGACGATCCCGCTGCCGACCACGCCGGCCCCGCCCACCCCGTGGAACAAGACGATCACCGGCCACCGCCGCTTCGCCATGCGCACTACGTCTCTGGAGAACATCAAGCGGCTCAAGGCTGCCACCGGCGCAACGGTCAACGACGTCGTCATGGCGATTTGTGCGGGCGGGCTGCGCGAGTACCTGCTGGCCCACGACGCGCTGCCGGACCGGCCGTTGCGGGCGATGGTGCCGGTGTCGATCCGGACCGGCGAGGAAGCCGACCCGTGGACCAACCGGGTGTCGGCCATCGTCGCCGACTTGCCGACCGACTGCGATGACCCGGTCGAACGCGTCGCCCGCTGCCGCCAGGCGATGCTCGACGCCAAGCGCCTGCTCGATCTGGTGCCGGCCAATGAGTTAGTCGACCTCGCGCAGTTCTCGGCCCCGGTGCTGGCCACCTCCGCGGTGCGGCTGGTGTCGCGGCTGCGGCTGGCCGACCGGGTCGCCCAGCCGTTCAACCTGGTGATCTCCAACGTTCCGGGACCCCGTCAGCCGCTGTACTTCGCCGGGGCGCAGCTGTGTCACCAGTTCCCGGTGTCGATCGTCACCGACGGGCAGGGTCTCAACATCACCGTCGCCAGTTATCTGGACCGGCTCGACTTCGGTTTCATCGTCGATCGCGACCTCGTGCCAGACGTGTGGGAGCTGGCCGACCTGCACATCGCCGAGATCGGTCGACTGTTCGACGCCACCGGCGCCGAATGGGCCCAACCACCGCAGCCGGCCGCTCCGCGACGCGGCCCAATTGAGCTTGCCCAGACGGCCGCCAAGCCAACGTCCAACAAGTCGGCCTCGACGACCGATTCTGGTGCCCAACCGTAGGAATCAGTTATCACGGGGTTGCT
>DASQCE010000665.1:0-2151 GCA_035634855.1 Mycobacterium sp. | reverse complement strand
GGTCGGTTCCACCTCGTGGGCGCCGATGGAGGCCAGATTGATGATGTGTCCACTGCCCTGGGCCCGCATCACGGGAAGGGCGGCGCTGACGCCGTGAAGCACGCCGCGGATGTTCACGTCGATCATCCGGTTCCATTCGTCTACCTTGTTTTCCGCAAGGGCGGACAGCGGCATGACACCGGCGTTGTTGATGATCACGTCCACCCCGCCGTAGGTGTCTGTGGCGTCGGCGACGAATTGTTGGACGTCTGCCGCGTCGGTGACATCAAGCCGGCGAAACGACGCGGTCCCGCCGGCGGCCTCGATTCGCCCGGCTAAGGCTTGGAGCCGTTGGGTGCGTCGGGCGCCGAGGAAGAGCCGGTGACCGTCGTCGGCGAGGCGCAGCGCGGCGGCTTCACCGATTCCACTGCTGGCGCCGGTGATCAGGACTGTCTTCGGGTTCTTGCTCATGGTGGACTTCCCTTCGGTCAGACGGCTTGCTGGGTGGGCAGGATGGTGATTTCGGTGAGGTTGACGTGGCGAGGCACCGAGGCGATGAACGCGACGGTCTCGGCCACATCGGCCGCAGTGAGCACGTCGATGTCGTTGATCAGGTCGGCCATCAGCCGGGTGGCGTCGGGGTCGGTGACATGATCGGGCAGTTCGGTGTCCACCATCCCCGGTTCGATCGTGGAGACGCGCACCATCTTTCGGCCGAGCTCGACGCGCAGCAGCCTGGTCAGCTGGCTGATGTAGGCCTTGGTGCCGGAGTACACGGAAAACTTCTCCAGCACGCGGGTGGCCGCGATCGAGGAGGTGGTGATGAGGTCGGCGGGTTTGCCCTGTGCGGCCGAGGCGATCAGCTGCGGGACGAACGCGCCGATGACATTCATCACGCCGGTGATGTTGAGGTCGATCTGGCGCTGCCAGTCCTCGAACCTGACGTCCTCGATCGGTGAGATCAGTTGCACACCAGCGTTGTTGAAGACCAGATCGACCGAGCCGAGCCGGTCGGCAACCTGCTGGGCCGCCGCGTTGACCGCCGCCCGGTCGGTGACATCGAGGGGCAGCGGCAGCGCGGTGCCGCCGGCGGCGGTGATGCGCGCCGCCACGGCTTCGAGGTTGTCTGCCCGCCGGGCTGCGACGGCGACCTTGGCGCCGAGGCCGGCCAACCGGAATGCGGTGGCTTCGCCGATACCGCTTGAGGCGCCGGTGACGATGGCGACCCGGTCGGTCAACGGGGATGTGGTGATCACGGTGGACATGTGTTCGCACCTTTCGTGAGTGTTTGACGTGTGCATCCGAGACAACAGCTCCGAATGGCGCTATTGCGGGGTCAACCTGGCCCGGCCTATCGGGGGACAAAATGGGCCACCTTAAGCGCCGGCGCTGCGACCGCGGCAGGGCAGACTGACGAATATGAGCGAACAGAAGCCAACTGAGCTGGCCGAATTCCTCACTGCGCGACGCGCGCGGCTCACCCCGCAGGACGCCGGGCTGGACGGTCAGGCCCCGCGCAGGCGTGTGCCGGGCCTGCGGCGCGAGGAACTGGCCCGGCTGGCAGGGGTCAGTGTCGACTACTACACGCGACTGGAGCAGGGTCGCAGCCGCAGCGCGTCCACCGATGTGCTGGATGCATTGGCCGCCGCCCTGCAACTCAACGACGCCGAACGCCAGCACCTGCACCTGCTGGCCAAGCCGCAACCGGCGCAACGCAAACGGCGGTCCCGGCCCCAGTCGGTGGATCCGGCGACGCTGCGGCTGCTGGAGCTCTTCGACCAGGTGTCATCACCGGCCTTCGTGCTCGGCCGGCGCCTCGACGTGCTCGCGCACAACCGGCTGGCGGGCGCGCTGATCACCGAGTTTCGTGAACTGCCCGCCCCGCAGCGCAATCAGGCACGGTTCGTCTTCCTCGATCCGCACGCACGTGAGCTCTACGCGGACTGGAACGAGGTCGCCGCGGACACCGTCGCCATGCTGCGCCTGGACGCGGGACGCCACCCCGACGACGAGAAGCTGTCGGCACTGATCGGCGAATTATCGATCCACTCAGTGCAGTTCCGGTCCTGGTGGTCCAAACACAACGTGGAACGCCGCACCACCGGAACCAAGGCCTACCACCATCCCCTCGTGGGCGACCTCACCGTCAAATACCAGGCGCTCAACCCATCC
>DASQCE010000664.1:0-4204 GCA_035634855.1 Mycobacterium sp. | reverse complement strand
CGATCATGGGCCGCAACATGTTCGGCCCAATTCGTGGCGAATGGGAGGACTCGGACTGGAAGGGCTGGTGGGGCGACGTCCCGCCCTACCACTGCCCAGTGTTTGTCCTGACTCACTACCCACACCACCCGATCGAGATGGGGGGTGGGACCACCTTTCACTTCGTCACCGACGGGATCGAGTCGGCCTACGCCCAGGCTAAGGCGGCTGCCGGCGACCGCGCCATCTCGATCGCAGGAGGAGCCTCGTGCGCCCGGCAGGCGATCGCAGCAGGACTAGTCGACGAGATCGATCTTCAGATCAACCCGGTGATACTCGGTTCGGGTGAGCGCCTGTTCGACGGATTCGAGGCGGGGAAGCCCACACTTGAACTAGTCCGGGTGCTCGAAGCCCCGGGCGTGGCGCACCTGCGCTACCGCGTCGTCCGATGACCCGGTCGTCGTGTTAGTTGTGGAACCGGTTTCGTAACCTCTTGCGTCTGCACCCAACGATGAACGACTCTCATCTACCGTGGACCAATTCTTGGGGACCGTCAGCAGCCGGCCATGCACGGGCTCGCCTGGTTCGCGGTTTGAGTTCATCGCGGAGTGAGAAGTTGTCGCGATCATTGTGATCCTTCCCGTCTGGGTTGGTTTTCCGTCTTATCTCAATCGCTTTACTGGATCGCCGAAGTGTCGATGTTGTCGGTGATAGTCGTGACGAGGGTTTTCAGTGTCACCCTCAACACCGCCGCCGGTTAACGCCCCTCCTTGCTTGTGGCTGTCGAAATCAAGTGTCGCCATGGACAGTCGAGCGCCGCCGACAGTGTGCGGTCGAACACTGATGTCTCGAAGCGCATCACGCACGATGCACGGTAGGGCAGACGGCCCGATATGGATCGACAAAGGAGATTTCATGTCAGACACCGATCTCAAAGCACAGTTCGGGAAGATCTCGGACACGGCAAAGGCTGCCACAGACAAGGTAAAGGCAGCCGGCGAACGCACGCGGGATCAGCTCGAAGCTGATGTCGCGGCCGCACGCGACCGGATCGACGCAGCGGCGGATCGCATGAACGGCAAGGCGGATGCCGTGCGGGACAACGCGTCATCCGAGTGGCAGGAGATTCGTGACAAGTGGCACGCCCACGTCGCGACGGTTCGGGCGTGCGCCCACAAGAAGAAGGACCAGATCGACGCGTACAACGCCGCAGTGGACGCCGACATGGCCGAGGCGTACGCATACGATGCGATCGTATTCGCTCTCGACGCGATCGACGAAGCCGAATACGCGGCGCTCGACGCCATTTACGCGCGCGCCGAGGCAGTGGCGCTCAAGGCCTGAGCGGAGGAATCTCGCTCGTGGGTGCACGGTGCCGACCACCGACTCGGCGCCACTGGATCTCGCGGCAATCGCGCCCGCTACCTCAGGCCGAGGGTCGCGTACGTGTATCCCTCCCTACCCTCGAGCGTCCGGGCAGCGTCGTCTGCCGCCTTGAGGTCTGTCACATCAGCGCAGTAGTAACAAAGGAGAACTATCCAAATGATTACCGATCCCTTCCAGAGGAAGGCCTACGACGCGGTTTCGGCCGCGCTCCCCTTCGCAATTGATCCTGCCAACATCACCGTTGAGCCCGGGGTGTCCTATCTACCGAGCCCGATCAAGCTGCACGACTACGCCGTTGGTGTGATGGCCGCGTTCGGTTCGGTCGTCGAACATATCGGCCGCGTTCGCGGCCTGCCGGCCCAGACGATGACACTGAACCGTCGGCTGTGCGGGTTTCACCTCAACGAGCTGCAGGTCCAACTGCTCAACGGCTACTCGCTCGTGCTGGACAGCTGGCCGGTTGGCGCCGACAACGGTACCTATCGCACGAAGGACGGCCGTTATGTGCAGATGATTGGGCTTTTTCCGCATATGGTCAATCCGCTGCTGGTCCATTTGCAGTGCGCCAACACCCCCCAGGCGATCCAGGCCGCGGTGGAGAAGCACACCGCACAGCTGCTCGAGGATCACGTCGCCGATGGTCTCAACCTCGCGCTGGGCATGGTGCGTACCCCGCAGGAATGGCTGGCCCACCCCCAAGGGGCAGCGACCGCCAAGCTGCCCTTGGTCGACATCGAACAGCAGGGCACCACCAAGAACCGCGTGGTCGGCAACGCTCAATATCGGCCGCTGGAAGGCGTACGGGTGGTCGACCTCACCAACATGGTTGCCGGCCCCACCGCCGGGGTGGCGCTGGCCGAGCAGGGCGCGGATGTCATTGCGGTGCGTCCGCCCCACGGCGACTGGGTGACCCCGATCTGGCTCAGCGTCAACTGGGGCAAGAAGACCATCCTGACCGACATCAAGAATCCCGACGGCAAGAAGCGTTTCGTCGACCTGCTGGCCAGCGCGGACGTTCTGCTGAGCAGCCAGCGGCCCGGTGCGCTCGACCGCCTCGGCCTCAGCGACGCCGAACTGCGGGAAATCAATCCCAACCTCATTTACGGGTCCGAGTCGTACGCCTCACTGGGTACACCCTGGGCTGGGCGCCGGGGATTTGAACAAATTGCGCAGGCAGTCACCGGCGCCATGCATGTGCATTCCGAGGGTCTGGGGCTCGAAGCTCCTACCGTGACCCCCGCCCTGATGAATGACCACCTCACCGGCTATCTGTTGGCCATTGGTGTGGTGGCGGCGCTGGCCGAGCGGGAAGCGCACGGCGGTTTCTGGCGTGTCGGCACGTCGCTGAGTCGTTGTTCCATGATGGGTACCGAGCTCCTCGGGCCGGTCGACGCCGAGCGCTACGCGCCGATCAGCGAGCAGGACCTGATCGACCACGCCGTGGACCAGGTCAGCTCCTTGGGCACCTTCACCCGGTTCGCCCCGCCCGTCGCGTTCAGCCATACGCCGTCGATGGCGTTGCGGCCTACCTCTTGGCCGGGCACTGACCGCGACACCATCGGGTGGACGGCTGACCCCGCCGGCGCCGCGCCGCCGCAGCTGCCGCACTATCCGTCGAAGTTGGCGCGCGAAGGCGGCATCCGTAATTTCGTGCCCAATTTCGGCATCGAGGATCGCGGCGATGGCGGCGGGGTCGTCGGCCTCGCCTCCAAGCCGGAGGCGTTGGAAGCCCAGCTGAAGAGGTACGCCGCAGTCCGCGTCTAAGCCTCAAACACCCGGCGGAGCGGGCGCAGGACTCGGCCAGCCGAGTTCCTGCGCTGCGTTTCGGTGATCGAAACACGCTTCCTGCCAAGGAATACCAACCGCGGCATCAGAAACACAATCCGAACAACGGCGGTTCGTCATCGAGGCCAACTTGGAACATTGACGGGTCGAGGAACTGCTCCGCGTCGATGCATGCCGGCGCACAAGTCCATGCGGCGCGGGCGCGAGATGTTCGACCTCCTCACAGTGGAGGCGCCGAAGCCTAAGCAGGCGAAGATACGGGCGGCGTTGTATGCGGCAGCGATCGAGCAGTTGTTCAAATGCATGCGGTCGTCTAGTTCGGTCCTAACCCAACAAGCGGTCAGTAATCCCAGACGGCCGGCACACAACGAAAGGCGTCGCCGGCGACCGCCACGTGGCAGACCGATGGGAACGGCAGGTGAGTGGCCACCAGGGCCTCGCCGGTCGCCGCCAGTTCCCGCAAGAGACGGACCCGGACGCGGGCTGCCTCCTCGGGGTCGTGTTCGAAGCCGTTGAACCAATCGGGGCGGTCGAACGCGACCTGGAACACGGCGTCGCCGGCGAACGTCAGCCGGTCGCCGCCGGACGCCAGGCGGACCACGCTGTGCCCGGGGGTGTGGCCGCCGGTACGTGAGACGAGCACCCCCGGCGCCACCTCGTACTCCGTCTCGAACCGCCGTAGCTGGCCGCGGTACTCGTCCAAGAACTGCGTGGCGGCCGACCGAAGCGCGTCCGGTACCCCCGCCGGCATGTGGGTGCGGGAGAAATCGGGCGACTCCCAGAACTCGGCTTCGGCGCTCGCCACGTGGACCCGCAGGTCCGGACTCAGGTGGCGCCTCAGCCCGTCGCCGAGGAGCCCGCCAACGTGGTCCATGTGCATGTGGGTAAGCACCGCGTCGGTCACGGATGCAGGGTCGATGCCGGCGGCTTTTAGTCGCAGGGCCAACTGTCCGGCCCGCGGGAAGTCCGGGAACTCCACCCCTAGCCCTGCGTCGATGAGTATGGTCTGGTCGCCGCTACGCACCACGGCCACGTTCAGCGGCCACTCGAGCAC